>JAQBHL010000344.1:0-7149 GCA_032127745.1 Acidobacteriota bacterium | reverse complement strand
GCCCGAAACATTCGCCCCCTCAACTCAGGCCGCGGGCTCCGCTACGCGCCGGTGACGGTGATCTTGAGCATCTGTATGGGGGGGTTGGGCCGATCACCGGACTCGGTCTTGGTCGAGCCGATCTTGTTGACCACGTCCATGCCCTCGGTCACCTTGCCGAAGACGGGATGCTTCGAGGCCCCGGGCGAGAAGAAGTCCAGGTAGCCGTTGTGCACGGTATTGATGAAGAACTGGCAGGAGCCGCTGTTGGGCTGTCCGGTGTTGGCCATCGACAGGGTGCCGGGCTCGTTCGAGAGCTTCGCGTTGGCGGGGTGCTCATCCTGAATGCGGCCGTGCGGGGAATCGCCGGTGCCGGCGCGGCGGCTCTGTGGATCCTTGCTGTTCGGACACCCGAACTGGATCATGAAGTTGGGAATGACGCGGTGGAAGTGCAGGCCGTCATAGAAGCCCTCCTTCGCGAGCTTGATGAAGTTGCCCGCGGTGATGGGCATGACATCGGAGAAGAGTTCGGCGGTGAAGCTGCCGAGGGAGGTTTCAAAGGTGGCGGTGGGATTGGCCATGGGTCACGGTCCTTTCAAGCGGCCTGGGCTACTTGCGCCAGAGCCGGAGTTTCTGGTTTGGGGGGTTGAGTGAGGCCGAAAGCAATCAGCCACATGAGGAAGAGAATGGCCATGGAGACAAGGGGCGGCCAGGCCGGATTGAGGTCGTAGACGAAGCCGCCGACCAGGGGGCCGATGATATTTCCCAACGACATGGCGCTTTGATTGATGCCGATGATCCGGCCCCGGGCCACGTCCGGAGCATGGAAGGTGAGCAGAGCGGTGGCGCAGGGCTGGGAGATGCCCCCGCCCATGCCGGAAAGGGCGGCGCCTGCAGCCGCCGGATACATGCGGGGGAAGAATCCCATGATGGCGTTGCCGGCGACGCGGAGGAATCCGCCCACCAGCAGCGATTTCGCCTCGCCGAGCTTTCGTACCAGGGGACCGATGATGACGCCCTGGGTCACCACCGTGACCAGACCGACGAGAATGAACACAACGCCGGTGGCGCGCTGAACCCTCTCAATCGACCATCCGGCCAAGACCACCTTGTCCACCCAGAGGATGAACACGGAGTTCATGGCGAAGACCGCGATCTGGCCGAGGACGCCGATACCTAGGAGCCGGGCGATCTGGGGATGAGAAATGATGTCGCGGGTCGACCGTTCCGGAGCCTTGATCGCCGGCATCCGCTTCTCGGGCGGAAGGGACTCTTTCAGCATGAAGATCGAGAGGACGATGGTGCAGGCGGAGGCAAGGGCGGCGCAGCCGAAGGTCAGGCGGGGGCCGAACGACGCCGACATGAAGGCGCCAAAGGCGGGGCCGATGATGAAGCCGAGGCCGAAGGCGGCAATGACCAGACCGACGCTCTTCGCCCGGTCTTCGGGCGGGGTGATGTCGGTCAGATAGGCCTGGGCCACCGAGATGTTGCCTCCGGTGGCGCCGTCGATGAGGCGCGCCGCCACGAGATAGATCGGCGACAGGGCCACCGCGGTCAGGATGGCGCCGGTCAGAGTGCCAAGTTGGGAGGCGATGAGAACCGGTCGGCGCCCGATCCGGTCGGACAGTCGGCCCAGAATCGGCGCGCCCACGAACTGGGCGGCGAAGAAAAGACTCATGAGGCCGGCGATCTGGACCCCGGAGAGCTTGAAGAAGCCTTCCGCGTAGATGGGCAGAACGGGAATGGTGATGCCGAGGCCGATCACGTCGACGAAGACGATCAGGAAGATCGGGAACTTGGCGGAACGGAAGAAGCTGGTCATCGAGCGGAAGCGCTTAGATTACCGTGTCTCCCCTGGTTTCTGGAGGTTGAGCGACCAATCGTAGTCCGTGAATTCGATCTCCAACTGACCCTTGGTGAAGGCGGAGCGCTCCCCCACTCCTTCGAAGTAGGGAGCCACGAATTTGAGAATGGCCGCGTCCGAATTGCCGAAGTCTTCGCGATACCAGTCGAAGATGGGCGAGAGGTGAATCATCTGTCTCCCGAGGTCGAGGCGGTTCGACACCTGCCGTTCGCGCAGGAAGATGCGGGTCTGATCCTCGAGTTGCTGGTGGAGACGGACGCCCTCGTAGGCCTCCTGGCGAAGGGGCGGGCAGGAGACCGCGGCGCAGACCAGGGCCATGTGGATGCGCGGGTCCTTGAACTCCACCCGGATGATCTTGTTCTCCACCTCGTCGAGGGTCAGGGTGCGCCCGGCCGCGCGCACGATCTCCTCCTTCCAAGGTCCCTTGCCCACGCCCTTGACCAGGCCGAGGAACTTGTTGATGTTCCGGATCGACTCGCGCTCTTCGTGGTGGTTGATCAGCTGGATGGTGTAGGCGTTGTAGACGTTGATCCAGAAGGCCAAAAGGTCGTCCTTCGACATGGAGTCGAGGCGGGCGGATGCCAGGGCCTGGAGATAGCTCTGAAATTCGGGAGCCCGGGCGAAGGCGTCGTAGTCGACCCGATCGTCCCGAACGTGCTTCCCAAGGAGGGCGGTGAGGGGCGCGTGAAGCGAGGGCTCGGCCGAGACCGGGTTTTGTGCCTGCAGGGGGGCGAGCGAGACCGCGCCGGAAAGCAGAAGGAATTGCAGGATCATCGAGGTATCCTACGATTCCCTATTGCGTTACGCCGTTACCGATGACCCCGCATCTCCCTTCCCAAATCGGTCGATACCGAATCGAGCGCGAACTCGGACGCGGCACCATGGGTGTTGTGTACCAGGCCCGAGACCCCACCCTCGGCCGGATCGTGGCCCTCAAGACCTTCGGGGCTATGTCGGCCATCGCCAAGCATGAGCGCGACGGCTTCGAGCAGCGCTTCCTCTCCGAGGCCCGGATTTCCGCCACCCTCGACGATCCGCATGTGGTCGCGGTTTACGACGTGGGGCGGGACATCGATACCGGCCTTCTGTTCATGGCCCTCGAGTACATCAAGGGCGAGACCCTGGCGAACGCGCTGTCGCGAGGGGCCATGCCCTGGAGTGAGGCGGCCACGATCGCGGCCAAGGTGGCGCGGGCCCTTCAAAGCGCCCATTCCCATCACATCGTCCATCGGGACATCAAGCCCGCGAACATCATGCTCAACGCCGCGGGCGAACCCAAGATCATGGACTTCGGCATCGCCAAGGCCAACGCCGCCCAGTTGACCGTGGCCGGACAGATTTTCGGCACCCCGGCCTACATGTCGCCCGAGCAGGCCGCCGGCGAGGATGTGGACGGACGCTCCGACATCTTTTCCCTGGGCGCGGTGCTCTACGAACTGGTGACCAACACTCGCCCCTTCGAGGGCCCGACCCTGGCCACCACGCTCACCCGGATCCTGAATGAAGTGCCGAAGCCGGCCTCGAGCCGGGCCAAGGCCCCAAGAAACCTCGACGCCATCCTGGGAAAAGCCATGCGCAAGCGGCGCGAGGACCGTTACGACTCGGCCGGGCATTTTGCCCACGACCTCGAGCGACTGGTCGAAGGCCAGCCGCCCATGTACGCCACCCGGCCGGGGCCACTCGAAACCGTGTCCTTGCAGGCAGCCCCGAGCCTGAGACGCACGTCCCCCCCCCAGGACGCCCCGGGCGAGTTGTACGTCGTCGAGGAAAAGGAGAAGAAGAACCCCCTGCGACTCGCGGGCGGCATCTTCCTCGCCGTGATGCTCGGGGTCACGGCCGTCCTTCTCCTTACGCGAGCGGGCCGAGACGAAGAGTCGGCGCCGTCCGCGGCCGCATCGGCCGCCGGGGCCGCGGCGGGCCCGTCGATCCTGCCCACGCGCCCCCTTATTCCCACTCCTACCCCCGCGCCCGTTCTGTCCATGGAGAGTTCGGGAAGCCCGGCCAGGGTCAGCCTCGACCTGCGGCACTCTTTCGCCAGCGGCGCCCTGCGGGTCAAAGTGGATGACCGGATCGTTCTCGCGAACAACATCCACGGCATGCCGATGAAGGTCAAGGGCGTGCCGTCGGGCTATGACGGCCGCTTCGGCGCCGACCTCGTGATTCCGCCGGGAGATCACGTCATTCAGATCGAGGTTCGATCGGGCCCAACCGAGTTCGTGGAATCGACCCGGGTTCAGCTCCGCGGGGGAGAAACCCGGCGCCTGGTCGCCCTGGTGGGCAAGAGCCTGACCCTGAGCTTCGAATAGCCGGCCGCGCGCCGTATCGGTCGAGCGCTTCCGGGTCTTAAGGGGAATCTCCAACAGAAATGGGGGGCGGCGCGTCTCGTGATGGAAGGCCCGCAAGCGGCGGGTCGATATCGCGAGGAGGTTCGTCATGCGCCCACTCTCACTCGATCTTCGCGGCCCGGCAGACGGCCTGGCCCTTTCGCAGGAGCCAGCGGTTCGCGCCGCCGGAACTTCATTTCTGATGCATGGCCTGGCCGTCGGCGCGCTGGCCATCACGCCTCTGCTCAGAGCGACCGAGCCTCCCAAGCCTGCGGTCGCCCTTCTGGATCCTCTTGTGACGCCGATCCGAGTGGCTCTACCTCCTCCGCCCATGGTGGTCTCGCTGACGCCACGTAAGGCGGGCCAGCCGCAGCCGGATCGAGGCCTCGTGCCGCCCGTCGACGTCCCGGCCCTCATCCCGGCTTTCCCCATCCCCGACCTGCTCGATCCGGTTATCGAAGCCGGGACGCTCGGACCGGGAGGAACCGGTCCCGGCAGCGAAGCGGGAATCTGCTGGCCGGGGTCCATTTGCGGCATCGCCGAGCCGCCGATGAACGAAGCCATGCCCCCGATGACCCCGCGAGTGGGAGGTCTGATCAAAGAGCCTCGACTCGCGGCCAGCCGGCCTCCCCAGTATCCGGCCGTGGCTCAGGCGGCCGGTGTGTCCGGAAAGGTGGTGATCGAGGCGCACGTGGGGAGGGACGGACTGGTCAAGGAGCACCGCGTCGTCGAGGGTCACCGGTTGTTCGATGACGCGGCCCTCGCCTCCGTCCGGAGCCGCCGCTATGAGCCGCTCCTGCTGAACGGTGTCCCGAGCGACTTTCTCGTGACCATCACCATCGAGTTCAACCTCCGGCGGTAGGCGAAGTCGGCGCGATCTCCTCGGCGGCCATGATGGCGGTCTCTTCGTCGCTCGGCTGGTCTCTCACGTCCTCGAGATCGTTGACCAGCCGGGTGGCCCCCACCACCATGATGGGCACGGCCAGAATGTTCATAAGGGGAAACAGCAGGACCGCGGCCATGCCAAAGCCGAGGGTTTCGGGCCGGAAGCGGCGGTGAAAGTCGCGGCGCTCCCCGAAGACCATCCCGCGACGCAGCAGCACCGCGTCGGTGTTCTGAAACGCCACGTTGTGCCCGGTGACCACGAGGGCCAGGGCGGGGCCGAGGAAGGGGACGAGGCCAAGCAGTATGGCCAGAGGGGCGCCCAGGACGAAGTAGGCTGCGGTCTTCAGGGACTGCACGACCTCCCAGCGCAGACCCTTCGAACCCTGGACCTTGAGGCCGGAGATTTCCTCCACCTTCTGCGACAGCTTCTCGAAGAGCGGACCGAGGAGCACGAAGGCGCAGGCGAGGGCCAGGATGCCGCCCGCGGCCAGGCTCCCCGCCCACAGGCCGGCCACGATCACAAACCCCAGCCAGACCGGCATGGTGCGCAGGGCTCCGCCGAACAGCGACTGTTCGATCCGACCGGCCCAGAAAGCACCCGAAAAGATGCCGATGACCAGGAACACGGCAGCCACGAGCAGAGGCGATATGGCTACCGGCCAGAGCCGGGGGTTCCGAAGAAGAAAGAGTGCGCCACCCGGAAGGTAAGACACACCGGCGAGGAAACGAACCAGAGGGGTCAGCGGTCGAAGCACGGTCATGAGAGTCGAAAGGCTAGCCGATGTGGGCCATCCATCCCCTCCCGCGACCGTCAAATCGCCAGGCTAATTCGCGCCACCGCCCCGCTCTCGCATGGGGCTCTTCAACCGCGGGACACGGACCACTTCCATGCGGTGTGCGAGAAACCAGCGTCATCGCGAGCTGTTGACGGACTGCGTCCGTGGCTGTTCCCAAGAAACCCCACCCCCGTCACCCCGGCGAATGCCGGGGTCCAGGCCCATCGCTTGGCGTGTCCTGAAGCGATCTCGCCATCCTGGTAGTGGCGTCCCGCCTGGTCCCAGGGACGAGCGCGGCTTTCCGGATCTCAAGCACCTGGCTTATGACCCGATTGAGCGTCGACTCTCCGGGACTTTGGAGGCATCGGGGCCAGCGTCCGCCCTCATTTTCCCGCTTTCAGCTCCCATTGGACCCCTACCGAATCGACGAACAATCGCGCCAATTCTTGTCTCATTCAAATCGGCCGGGCTGCGGACAGTGCGGACAGGACCCCGTGGTCAATGTCCGCTGAGCGAGCACGGGATGGCTCGGTTCAGTCCGGCAGTCCTAGGAGTGCCAGCACTGAGAGATCCTCATCGAGCGCGGGCCAGTGGATTTCCTCTCCACCATCAACGAGCTGGTAGTTGCGCCGATCGGCATCGGAGGCGTTCTTGATTCTCGGGAGCCAGTCGAGAGGCACCGAGATCCCGCGGCCGTCTTCGAGCTGCAGCACGATCGCGGTCGCGCTGAAATCGACCGAGGCGCAGCGGGGCTCAGTGCTGATCAAAGTAGCTACGCCAGCGTTGGAGGAATTGGTCTGCATGTTCGCGGGTGAGTTCATGGGCGCGCCTCAGTTCGGCCTGGCTAAGACCGCGTGACTTCGAGAGCGAGACTGGGCTGAGCCAGAACTTCGCTTTGCCGGAGCCTTTGCGGATGTGGACGTGGGGCGCTTCGCCGTTCTCCAGGCTGAAGAAATAGAAGCGAAAGCCCTCGGCGAGAAGCAGGGTTGGCATTGAATCAGCGGCGTCTCCATGGCGTTTTCTTTCCTGCGGATTGTACTCTGCGACCCCGCCGGCGCTCGCGAGGGTGAGCCTTTGAAATCGCATCCGAGAGGTATCTCAAGCACCCGGCTCAGTCCCTGCGCACCAACAAACCATTCGACGGTGGAGCCTCCGCGGCTTCACCGAAACGGGGCGCCAACGCGCGGCGATGACCCGATCGAGCGTCAACTCGTCCGGGACTCTGGAGGCATCGGGGCCAGCTTCCGCCCTCAGTTTCCCGCTTCCAAGTAGAGTAGGGCGCTGGCGCGGTACCCCGTAGGCAAGGTCTTGGCTGTATCCG
>JAQBHL010000343.1:0-2703 GCA_032127745.1 Acidobacteriota bacterium | reverse complement strand
GCCGTAGTTGGTCCCGAAGGTTCGCGTCAAGCGATGTCGCGATGCTGAAGGCCTGCCCTATCAGACGCTCATCGCGAGCCTCCTGCACAAGTACGCTTCGGGTCGCCTGAGGGAAGCCTGACCTGGCCCTGGAGACGCGACGAATAGAATCAAAGGGCCGAGCAGTTCCGTCGTCACCGTATCGAGCCGAGCGCTGGTCGAGGCCTGCGGCCGGCTCGGCCTCGACACCGATCGGACGCCTGTTCTCCATTTCCCTGCCTTTGATGCGGAGTGGCGCGTTCTTTTGAGACCGTCCTGAAACAAGAGACGCTGCCGGTGCGTCATAGTATTGGGTGCCAGCTCCGCGGGTCGCGTAGATGACCGGGCGGCTGAGCCCCAATCGGCGTGAGCACGCGGGCATCCTCAGCATCCGCCCAGGTCACCGAACGAATAGACAACCTTCGTCCACCTTCTCGGGCCAATCCCGCGCCCACCCACCCGGAGTTCAAGAATGACCCGATCCTCGCGCCCACCCAGGTTCAGTCGCTTCACGACCGTGGCCTGGGCCGGGGCATTTGCCCTGGCCTCCATCCCCACCCTCGCCGCCGGCCCTCAGACCCCCGCGAACGCGGGCCTGAACCTCGAGGCCGGAGTCCGCTCGCTGAAAGAGGCGATTGATGCTCCGGGCTTCTCGGGCGTGGTGGTGTTGATGCGGGGCAGCGACACGCTCTTTGCGGAGGCGCGGGGCATGGCCGACAAAGCGCAGATGTCACCCAATGCCCTTTCCACCCGTTTCAATATCGCCTCGGTGGGAAAGTTTCTCACCGCCGCCCTCTTCGCCCGGGCCGCTGCGGACTCCGGGCAGGAACTCGCGTCGATCCGTCCGGGAGCGATCCTGAAGGAGCAGGCTTCGGCTTTCTCCGAGGGGCTGACGGCGGTGGATCTGCTCGCTCATCGCACCTCTGTCCAAAGCCTGCTCGAAGTCAGGGGCGGGGTCGATCGCGTGGGGACGGCCCGGTCCAACCGCGACTTCGCCGACCTGGTGATCGAGGCGCAAAGCGGGCCCATTCAGGCCCTGCGGGGCGAGCTCAAATACAACAACGCGAATTTCATCCTGCTCGGCGAGATGGCAGCGGGGATGAGCGGACGCACGTATGAGGAGTCGCTGCGTGCGGTTGTCCTCGATCCCGCGCGGGTCACCACGGCCGCCTTCAGCCGGGACGAGCAGCCAGGGCAGACCGCGCCCGCCATCGGCTACGTGACTGCCGACTTCAACGAAGCGTCCGAAGACATTGCTGCGCCCGCCACAGACTATCCCCGCCCCTACTCGAGCGGGCTCGCCGGTGCCCGCGCCTCGGCCGCCGGGGGCCTTTTCATTTCGGCTCCGGACCTGGCCAGGGTCGGGGTGGCGCTTCTGGCCGGCCACATCCTGCCCCCCGCGCGTTTCGAAGCCCTGTGCACCACGCAGATACCGGTCCCCGTGCTGATCTACGGCCTCGGCTGTTCGGGCGTGAACCATGGGCCCGGCCTGCGGCGCTGGGGTCACAACGGCGGCGTGCCCGGAGCAGCGGCTGAATTCGCCCTTTATCCGGACCGCGGCCTGAGCCTGGTCATCCTTTCGAACCACGATCGTCGGGCTCAACCCGTGCTCAAGGCCTTCGAGGCCGCCTACTTCGGCAAGGCCGCGCAGCTGCGTCCGGGCATGATCATCCGGTAGTCCCGGTCCGAAAGCCAACTTGATCGCTTGTCCAGGGAAATGGGTCCACAGCCGCCCGCGACCTTCGGGGCCGATCACTTCAAGAAGCGCCAAGCGAAAGGAACCAGGATGCGATCTCGACCGTGGCCGAGACGATGGAGACGTTCGCGACGGAGCCCCTGACCTCCAGGCCGGGCACCGCGTTCTCCTACAGCAACGGCGGGCCGACCGTCGCGGGACGGGTCCTGGAGGTGGTGACGGGGCAGAGCTACTACGACTACGTCGCGAAGAACATCTACGCGCCCGCCGGCATGAAGCAGACGGCACACAATCTGATGACCGACCGGGCCGCGGGGTTCGCCATCGGCTACCACCGGGAAACGGAAAGCGGCCCCTGGTCGCGAACACACATCTGTTGGGACTGCGCGGGTCGCCCGCGGGCGGCGGCTACGCCAGCGCCCAGGACCTCCTCCGTTTCTCGAAGGCCCTGGCTGATGGGCGACTGCTCTCGCGAGAATGGCTGGAAAGGATCTGGAACCCTCGACGCGACGGCCCCGAAGATCGTGGCTACGCGTATTTGTGGGGACCGGCGTCACCAACGGCAAGCGGTGGGTCGGCCACAACGGAGGCGCGCCGGGCGTCTCGGCCGACTTCCGCTACTTCCCGGACGACGGGATCACGGTCATCGTGCTGGGGAACCAGTCGGGCGTGGCGATGGGAGTCTCGGGTTGGCTGGTCGACCTCCTGACCAAGGACCGATAGAGCGGGGCTCTCTCCCCGCGTCGGTCGCCACCGCAAACCGCGCTTGTTTCAACCAAAATCAACCGGCTCTTCCGTTTCTGAGCGAATGTCACGGGGCGTGGCTGGCGCCATCAAGCACAACGGCATGCAGATGCGGGTTGAGGCGCAGATCGATAGTCTGCCTACGTCATTGGCGTACAGTTCGACTGTGCTCTTCGTCGAGACGCCGGTCTTCACAGGGCTTGTACGCAAAGCACCTTGACGACGATCACTATCGGGCGTTGCAG
>JAQBHL010000342.1:0-4191 GCA_032127745.1 Acidobacteriota bacterium | reverse complement strand
ATGGCCGTTGAGCTTCATCCAAATATCGCGGACTTGATCCAGCCCATTCCGCCTCCACCCCCGTACACCGGCGCACTGGCGTCCCTTCCCCGGGGCTCGGTCTTGGAGCTTCCCTGGTCAAGGGAAGACTCGGCCGGTCTGTCGCTCTACTGGTCGACTGCCCACTGGCAGCCGCTGGTCAACGGCTATGCGACGTTCCCAGTGACTGGGAATTTCGAGCTCGCGGCCATGGCTCAGAATTTTCCCACCGGCTTCGCGGCCCGGACCCTGCGATGCGCGGGAGTGAGCTATGTGGTGGTGCATGGCGACGAGGTGTCGGAGGTCCAACGTGCTCGCGCCGCGGAGTTCGAACCGCCCGGGGCCCGACTCCTGGGCCGCTTCGACCAGGACTTCCTGTTCTCGCTGAGTCCGTGGGAGGAGGGCGTAGCCTGCGCTCCGGAGATCCCGAAGGAATTCCGTCGACCCTGAACGCGCCTACATTCCCAAACGCTTGATGCGGCTCTGCAGCGTCGACGGTTTCAGTCCGAGGATCTTCGCCGCGCCCTTGTCTCCATAGACCCGGCCCCCGGTCGCGGCCAGGACATTCCTGATGTGCCGGCGCTGGACTTCATCGACGGTGATGAGCTCCACCTCGGGCCCCCCCTCCGGGGCCGCCGAGGGCCCCGCGGAGGGAGTGGAAGCCCCGCCGGGCAGGTCGAGGAGGGCGGGGGTGAGATCACGCCCGGCGGCGAGGATGGTTCCGCGTTCGAGAATGTTCGCCAGCTCACGGATGTTTCCGGGCCAGGAGTAGCGCCGCAGATGGACGAGGCCGTCCGCGGTCACCCGCATACCGCGGCGGCCGGTGCGGCGCTGCTGTTCGACGAGGACGGCATCGACCAGTTCGGGCAGATCCGCGAACCGCTCGCGCAGAGGGGGAAGGGACAACGGGAACACCGAAAGACGGTAGTAGAGGTCTTCGCGAAACTGCTTCTCGGCGATGGCGCGGGCCAGATCGACATGGGTGGCGGCGAGGATCCGCACATCGACGCGCACGGTGCGATCCGAGCCGACCGGTTCGAAACGACCCTCCTGCAGCACGCGGAGGAGCTTGGCCTGCAGTTCGATGGGGAGTTCGCCGATTTCGTCGAGCAGCAGGGTTCCCCCGTTCGCCATTTGAAAGCGCCCCGGCCGGTCTTTCACCGCACCGGTGAAAGCGCCCTTGATGTGGCCGAACAGCTCGCTCTCGAGGAGCCCGGCGGGAATCGAGGCGCAGTTGATGGCCACGAAAGGCCTCTCGCCCCGCTGGCTCCAGGAGTGAATGGCGTGGGCGAGGCGCTCCTTGCCGGTGCCGGTTTCGCCGAGAATCAGCACCGGGGTGTCGGCTTCGGCCACCTGCCGGGCTCGCCGGACCACTTCGCGCATGGCCGGGGTCTGCGTGCGTTCGATGGCGGTGGTGGAGTCGCCTTCGAGGTCGCGTTCCATCAATCGGGCCCGTTCGCTCTCGGCGCTGTGCAGCCGCGACAGCGATTCGCGCTGCTGGGTGTTCTGGATGGCGAGACCCAGGATCTGGCCGTAGACGTCCACCAGGTCCACCACCTCCCGCGGATACGGCTCGCAGACATTGCGATCGAGCGTCATCACCCCGAAGCAGTGGTCACCCGCGCACAGAGGCACCACCATGCAGGAGTGGCCGTGCGGAAAGTCGAGAACACCATCGAAGGGGTCGCCTTCGCCGTGGGCATGATCGGTCTCGAGGAACGCGCGGGCTCGTCTCGAGCTGAGCGCCTCCCTGATCGAGGGGAACCTGGCGAGGTCCACCGTGAGGTTCTTCACCCGGGCGTCCGCGAGCGCGCCTCTCGCGACCCGCGACATCAGTTTTCCATGATCGAGAACGAAGACCACGCCGAGGTCGTAGTTGACGATGCGCGACAGGCCGTCGAGCCCGCGACGGAGGACATCGTCGAGAGACGATTGATCGCCGGCCAGATCGACGAGATCGCGGAGGTCGCGGGTGAGGTCCAGGCTTTCCGGCATGAGCGGATCTTATCGGCCCGAACCGAAATACCGTGAAAATCAGGTGCACCAACCTGTCAGTAGTACCGACAAATCGGTGATATCGAAGTCCCGACCGGTTTATCTAATGTTAAGTAGAAAAAGACTTTGAGTAAAGAACAGAGTAGATGGCACGCTCTTCGCTAAAATAGAGCCCGAACGACAAGCGGCTCCCTCCGAACCAGCCTCGGGAGGCAACGGCGCGGTCGCGACACTTCAGCACCCTCGATCGGGTAGTGGATTTCAGGCAATCAAAGGAGAGAACTCATGTCAAACGAAGCAAAGTGCCCGTTCTCGGGTGGCACGGCGAAGGCCGGAACCCCAACGAACGCCGCATGGTGGCCCGAACAGCTCAATCTCAACATTCTGCACGCGCACTCCGAGAAGTCCGACCCCATGGGTAAGAAGTTCGACTATGCGAAGGAGTTCAAGAGCCTTGACCTCGACGCCGTGGTCAAGGACCTTCGTGCCCTGATGACGGATTCGCAGGCCTGGTGGCCCGCGGACTACGGCCACTATGGACCCTTCTTCATCCGCATGGCCTGGCACAGTGCGGGCACCTACCGGATTCACGATGGTCGGGGCGGCGGCGGCCGCGGCGCTCAGCGCTTCGCGCCCCCTCAACAGCTGGCCCGACAACGTGAGCCTCGACAAGGCCCGCCGCCTGCTGTGGCCGATCAAGCAGAAGTACGGCCGCAAGATCTCCTGGGCCGACCTGATGATCCTCGCTGGCAACGTGGCCATCGACTCGATGGGACTCAAGACCTTCGGGTTCGGCGGCGGACGCGAGGACATCTGGGAGCCCGACGAGGTCTACTGGGGTCCGGAGACGAAGTGGCTCGGCGACGAGCGCTACAAGGGCGACCGCGAACTCGCCAATCCCCTCGGCGCCGTGCAGATGGGTCTCATCTACGTGAACCCGGAGGGGCCGAACGGCAATCCGGATCCATTGGGCTCTGGTCGGGACGTCCGGGAGACGTTCGCCCGCATGGCCATGAACGACGAAGAGACCGTGGCCCTCACCGCCGGCGGTCACACGTTCGGCAAGGCCCACGGAGCGGCCGACCCGGGGAAGTATGTCGGTCGCGAGCCGGAGGCTGCGAGCATCGAGGAGCAGGGCTTCGGTTGGAAGGGCTCCTTCGGTTCCGGCAAGGGTGTCGACACCATCAGCAGCGGCATCGAAGGCGCCTGGACCCCAACCCCCATAAAGTGGGACAACAGCTACTTCGAGACCCTGTTCGGGTACGAGTGGGAGGTGGTGAAGGGCCCCGGCGGCGCCAATCAGTGGAAGCCCAAGGGTGATGCGGGCAAGGACACGGTGCCGGATGCCCATGATCCGAAGAAGCGCCACGCCCCGATGATGACCACCGCGGACATGTCCATGCGCATGGATCCGGCCTACGAGAAGATCTCGCGGCGCTTCATGAAGAACCCGAAAGAGTTCGCGGATGCGTTTGCCCGCGCCTGGTTCAAGCTGACCCACCGCGACATGGGCCCCCGGGCCCGCTACCTCGGCTCGCTGGTGCCGAAGCAGGTGCTGATCTGGCAGGACCCGACCCCCGAGGTCAACCACAAATTGATCGGAGCGAAGGACATCGAGGCCCTGAAGACCAGGGTTCTCGCATCCGGCCTCTCCATCTCCCAGCTGGTCACAACGGCGTGGGCCTCGGCGTCCACGTTCCGTAGCAGCGACAAGCGCGGCGGAGCCAACGGGGCACGCATTCGCCTGGCCCCGCAAAAGGACTGGGAAGTCAACCGGCCGGCTGAACTGGCGAAGGTCCTGCAGAAGCTGACCGCGATCCAGAAGGCCTTCAACAGCGCTCAGTCCGGTCGGAAGAAGATCTCACTGGCCGACCTGATCGTTCTGGGCGGCTGCGCGGCGGTTGAAGCGGCCGCGGAGAAGGCCGGCCACAGCGTGAAGGTTCCCTTCTCGCCTGGCCGCATGGACGCGACGCAGGCGCAGACCGACGTGGAATCGTTCAAAGTACTCGAGCCCATGGCGGACGGATTCCGCAACTACGTCCGGAAGGGATGCGAAGGGTCGGCGGCCGAACTGCTGGTGGACAAGGCGCAACTGCTGAACCTGACCGCGCCGGAGATGACGGTTCTGATCGGAGGCATGCGCGTACTGAACGCCAACGCCGGTCAGTCCAAGCACGG
>JAQBHL010000341.1:0-19484 GCA_032127745.1 Acidobacteriota bacterium | reverse complement strand
ACCTGGAACTCACCCTTGTTGTCGAAAGGCAGCATCTTCACCCGCACGAATCCCGTGCCTACGAGCGCCATGGCCCCCAGAAGCAGGGCCATGACCAGGGCGAAGAAGCCCCAGCGGGCCGACGGACGGCGCACCAGGGCCGACATCGAGCGTCGGTACACCCGGGTAGTGAAGCCCTCCTTCACCGGTTCGTCCCCCGTGCCATGGTCAGCGTGGGGCTTGAAGATCCGGTAGGCCGCCCAGGGTGAGACGATGAAGGCCACGGCCAGCGAGAAGATCATGGCCGCGGACGCGCCGTTTGGAATCGGGCGCATGTACGGACCCATGAGGCCGCGCACGAAGGCCATGGGCAGGATGGCGGCGATGACCGTGAAGGTGGCGAGAATGGTCGGGTTGCCGACTTCATCCACCGCCTCCACGATGGAGCGGAGGAACGGCTGTCCGACCTTCTCCCTCAAGTGGCGCTCGATGTTTTCGACCACCACGATGGCGTCGTCGACCAGGATGCCTATAGAGAAGATGAGGGCGAACAGAGTCACCCGGTTCAGGGTGTAGCCGGCCAGGAAGTAGATGAGAAGGGTGAGGGCCAGAGTCACCGGAACCGCGATGCCCACCACCAGGCCGCCGCGCCAGCCCATGGTCAGCGAGATGAGCAGCACCACTGAGAGAGTGGCGAGCAGCAGGTGCTCGACCAGTTCGTTCGACTTCTCCTCCGCGGTCTGGCCATAGTTGCGGGTCACGTCCACCCGCACATCGGCGGGGAGAAGCCGCGAGCGCAGGGCCTCGAGCTTCTCGAGCGCTCTTTCCGCCACCGCGGTGGCGTTGGAGCCGGGGCGCTTGGCCAGGGCGATGGTCACCGCCGAGTGGGAGGTTCCCGCCGGTCGTTCCGCGGTGGCGCCGGCCGGACCGGTTACGTAGAAGACCGCATCGGTGGCTTCGTCCGGACCGTCGATGACGGCTGCGACATCACGCACGTAGACCGGCCGCCCGTTGCTCACCGCCACCACCACGTTGGCGACGTCGGCCGAGCGCTCGAAGGGCAGGCCGCCCATCACCCGGATCTCCTGGTTGTCGCGGACCGAGGTTCCGCCGCTGGCCCGGCCGCCATAGGAGCCGATGCCGCGGAGCAGGGTCTGCCAGGTGACACCCTTCGAGTTCATGCGCGCGATCTCGGGTACCACCCGGATCGCCCGCGGGGACCCGCCGGTCAGGGTGGCCTGGGTGGTCTCGGGAACCTCCGAGAGCTCTTGCGCGAGTTCGGCGGCCAGCGTCCGCAGCTCATCGCTGGATTGGAGCGGGCTGGAGAGGGTCAGGGCCAGGAAGGGAACGTCGTCGATGGAACGGAGTTCCACCGTGGGCGGAAGGGCTCCTGGCGGCAGGCTGACCGTGAACAGAGCGGACTGGCGCTCAAACACCTTGACCAGACTCTCCTCGTTCGATTCGTTGACCTTGAAGCGCGCGGTGATGAGGGCGAAGCCCGGACGGGCGGTCGAGTAGACGTGCTCCACGCCCGAGATGCCCCACAGCGACCGCTCCAGGGGATCCACGATGTGGGTTTCGACCGCGCGGGTCTCGGCCCCCGGCCAGGCCACCATCACATCGACCATGGGCACCCGGATCTGGGGTTCTTCCTCTCGCGGGGTGGCGAGGAGGGCGAGGACGCCGGTGGCCAGAGCCGCGCCGATGAGGAGCGGGGTGAGTTTGCTGTCCGCGAAGGCCTGGGCTATGCGCCCGGCAAGGCCGAGCTTCATTGCCGGCCCTCGGTGACGGGTGCGCCGTCGTGCAGTCGCGCCGGTTCAAGGGCCACGCGCTCGTTGCCTTCGAGCCCGGCCCGGACCTCGACCGACTCGCCGAACGAGTCACCGGGAGCAAACCAGCGCAGCCGGGCCCGACCCTCGTCGATCACGTACACGCCGGTGAGGCCGCCGCGTCTGAGGATGGCGCCCTCGGGCACGAGAAGTCGTCGTTCCGAGCCGGGGATGGGCACGGCAAGGCGGGCGAAGAGCCCGGCCCGAATCCCCGGCGCGGCGCGAACGTCCGCCCGCACCGTGAAGCGATGAGTCGACGGGTCCGCCGAGGCGGCCAGGGTGCGAATGGTCGCGGTCACCGGTTTGTCGATGCCGTCGATGCGAACGCCGAGCTTTTGACCGACGGCCAGCCGCTGATGAACCGCACTCTCGACCGAGGCGACTACTTCCAGGCCGCCGGCGCCCTCCATCTCGAGAAGGGGTGTGCCTGGGCTGACGGTATCGCCGACACTGGCGAGCTTCTTTGCAATCCGGCCGGCGAAGGGGGCGCGGACGGTGGCGTAGGAGAGGGTCTCTCTGGCCGAGGTCAGGGCGGCGCGGGCGCCCGCGGCCGCGGTGGTCGCATTCTCGACCTCGTTTCGAGTGGCCGCCCCCTTGGCCAGCAGAGCCTCGGCGCGCTTGAGATCCCGGTTGGCGGCTTCGTCCCTGGCCTCGGCGGCGGAGACCGCGGCCGAGAGGGCGTCCGCATTCAGTCGCACCAGGGTCTTCCCGGCCTCCACCACGTCGCCTTCACGCAGCTCGAGTTCCACGATGGAGGCGGAGAGGCGAGAACTGAGGATGGCGCGCCGGCTCGACTCGATAGCACCCGGGATTTCCAGATCGCCGGCATCACCGGAGACCTGGACCGCCACGGTCTCCACGCGAATGGGAGTTCCGCTCGCCCCGCCCGGCTTCGGGGCTGGGGCCTCGGGGGCGTGGCCGCAGGCTGCGGCACTGGCCGCCAGTCCCAGCGAGGTGAGGAGAAGGTGTCGAACGTTCATTGCATCGGGCTCCCAAGGGTTTGGCCGGCGGCGCGCCTGAGGGCGGTCTCGGCCAGTACGGCGTTATGCGCTGCGCCTATTTCTTCAAGCTCCGCGGCAAAGGCGGCGGCTTCAGTCTCCAGTTCGTCGGTAAGGGTGGTGAGACCCTGGGTCCGTCGTTCCTGAACCACCCGGAGGGCCTCGCGTCCTTCGATAGCACCTCCGCTGGCCGCAGCCAGGCGCTCGCGCGCGGCGACCAGGCGTCCATAGGCGGACTCGACTTCGTAGCGCACGCGATCATGGGTGGCCCGTTCGTCTTCGGCGGTGGCTCGTTCATCGGCCAGGGCGGCGGCCACGCGCTTTCCGCGGGTAGCGTCGAACACGTTCCAGCGAAGCGTAGCGCCGATGGCCCACGACCGGCCGCCTCCGGAGAATGAGGTGCGGTCGTCCATGAGCCGAGCCTGGGCCGCGAGTTCCGGCCAGGAAGACTTCTCCTCCAGGCGGAGGGCCAATCCGGCCGCGGTCCGTTGCTCTTGAGCGGCAATGAGAGCCGGGCGCTCGATCTCGGCGCGGGCTTTCGAGGCATGGAGAGTATCCGATGAAGACTGCGGGTCGAGGGGGTCGGTCAGCTCGAAGGCGGCGCCATCCGGCGATCCCATCAGGCGCGCCAGCATGGCCTCGGCCACCGCGAAATCGGCCCGTTGGGAGGCCAGGTCCGCCTCTCGGGAGCGCCTCCGCGCGCGCACGCGCAGGACATCGGCCTGAAGAGTCAGGCCCTCGGCGAAACGCTCCTGAGTGATTTCCTCTCGGGACTTCGCGGCGAGCCGCGCCTTCTCGGTGGCTTCCATCGACTGCCGGGCGAGCACGGCGCCGAAGTACGCCTCGGTGACATGAAGACCAAGGGCGCTTTCAGCCTCCCGGATATTCTGGGCGAAGGCTCGGTTGCCCGCGGCCTGCCCGTCGGCCGCAAGCCCGATGCGACCGGCGATATCCACCGGCACTTCGACGAAGACCGAGGTGCCGAGGTGCGACAACGCGCCCGGCGCGTTGAGCCGGGCGATCTCGAAGTCCTCGGAACTGAACTCCCCGGCATTCAACTTGTGGGCGAAGACCGAGGCCGCGTTGTCCGTGCGCTCGGCGGTCAGCAGGACCCCGGCGCGGGGGAGGGTCTGTTTGCGGGTGGCTTCGCCGCGTGAGATGGACGCGCTGGCCCGCTCCCGCATGGCCTTCAGTTCAGGGTTCTGGGTCTGGGCCCGAGACAGGGCGTCCTTCAGAGACAGCGGCTCCTGCGCCCCGGCCAGCCCCGGGGTAAGCGCCGCGACCAGGCCGAGGAGGAGAAGGTTTGGATTCATTGTATGCGTATATAAGCATACGAAGGCGATAGGAGTCAAGGCGACTCGCGGGGCAGCCGGGCGCGCCATGCCGTTGGCTGGGTTCGCCTCTCAGCGCGAAGGTGGCGGCGGTCGGGCGGTCACGCGCTCCCGGGCGACACTCGGGACGTCGTCTATCGCCCAGGCAGGGGCAGGAGGAGGCGAGGCTCGGCGGTGATCGAGGGCAACTCATAGAGCTTCCCGTCGCGGGACAGAAGGAGCCGGGCGGCCGCCGTCCCCGGGGGTGGCGCCCCCCCGAAGGTCAGGCCCAAAACGCTCGCCACCGGCAGGACGCCCGGAAGACGTCGCACCGTGGCCCCGGTGCTGGCGTCCACGAGGCCCGTCTCTTGCTGGCCGAATCTGGAGCTGAGTGACATGGCGAGAACGCCCGGGAACATCTCGCCGCGGACGGAGACGGTGGCGCCCTCGTCCATGGGGAAATCGAGAAGGGTCTGTCCGGCCGCGGAGAAGATCCTGAAGGCCCTCTTCTCAAAGCCTCCACCCGTGGCGGCAATCCGGCCGTCGGCAAGAAACAAGGCGCCTGGGTTGGCGCTCTCGCTCAGAAGCGGGGTTGGCGCGAGCCCTGACGCGTTGGGAGTCACCAGGGAAATCGACGCCCGCGTCCCCGAGCCTGAGACCACCAGGGCACGCGCCCCACTGGTATCGAACTGCACCCGCGCCACCGGGCCGACCTCCATCGAAGACAGGATCTTGACCCTTCCATTTCCCGGTTCGATATCCAGGAAGCGGAGAATCCAGATGGCGCCCTGCTGACTCTTGGTGGCCAGTCGAAGACTCCCGGAGGGGAGATAGACGGCGGCGATGACCGAGGGTCGGTCGGACCCGAGATCGACCTCGGGCAATTCGCCTCGGGATCGCGAGGTGAACGCGATACCGCGGTCCCACACGATCGCGAACAGGTCTCCCCCGGAAGAAGGCAGGACCCGATCGATGGCCGAGAAACCCAGGGACAACCGGTTTCCGGTGAAGCCCTCCGGGACCTCTCTCGGCATGGGCAGGGTTTCCACCGGGCCCGCTCCGCTCCGGACGCGGAAGCTTGTGGCCCCGCCAAGGTACCGCCACAAGGGGCGGAAGAAGAAAGGTGTGGCCTCACTCCAGACCATGGTTCCGCCATCGGCCGAAAGCCAGGGTCCCGCGTAGGGGTCCACATCGAGCCGCTGGAGTCGCCCCGAAGCGATATCGAGAACGAAGACAGGCTTCAAGGTCACGGCATCGCCGCGGCTGACTCTCGCCACCACATACGCGGAAAGACCATCGGGCGAGCCCACGGTTCCCCCTTGGACCCCTTCGATGGCGAGGGGCCCCGGATGAAGGACGTACGCCCAGGCCAAGGCGACCACGGTACTCGCGACGGCAAGATATCCGGCCATGACTCCAGTCTGGAATCGGGCGATCCTCAAACCTTCCGTTCGCCCGGCCACGATCGCCACGCCGCTGGCCAGGAGGGTGGCGATGATCCCCGAGCCGAAAAAGGCCCTGATCGGCGTGACCGTGCTCATGTAGGCGCGGACTGCCAGGTCCGCAAAGAGGCCGAAGGTCAGGATGAACATTCCGAGCGGGGCTCCCATGCGAAGAAGGCTCTTGACCATTCCGCCCACGCCGGCCCGGGGCCGGTGCCCTTTTCCGTGGGCGGCAATCGCCAGGGCCAGGAAGAGGGCAATGGCAAAACTCGTGGTCAGCACTCTGATATGAGTGGTGGTGAGGACAAAGAGATTGAAATCGCTCCGCCCGCGGCTCGAAATCCAGTAGGAAGCCATGAAGGCGGCGAAGGTGGCCGCGGACAGGGCGAGTAGTCCGCCCAGCCGGCCCGCAATCAACGCGAAAGACGAAAGAGGTCGGGCGAAGAAGAACGACGACCGTCCTTCGGCGAAGTCATTCCCGAAATACCCTCCGGAGGCGACTCCCACCGTGATGAAGGCCAGGACCAGCATCGTTTCGGCGGGAGCCCTGCCCCCCAGGCCCGAGGCGAGCGAGGGGATGAGGCCGCCCACCAGACCCGCCGAGACCAGACCAAAGCCGAGCCGCCGGCAGTCGAGAAGAGCCACCGCCAGTATCTTCCTCATGAGGGCCTCCCGGAAACGCGGGTGATCTCCGTGAAGATCTGCTCCAGGGATTGCCCGCGGTCCAATTTCAGTTGCTCGATATCCTCGTCAAGAGCGAGGCGCGCCCCTTGAAGGATTCCAACCCGATCGGCGATGCCTTCGACGCCGGCCAGATCGTGGGTGGTCAGGATGACGGTGGTTCCGCGGTCGGCCAGTTCTCCGATGAAGTCGGAAAAGAAATCGTTCCGGGCCACCACGTCGAGGCCCAGGGTCGGGTCGTCGAGCACCAACAACTCCGGCTTGCTGCCCAGGGCGAGGGCGAGGGTGAAGAGGGCTCGCTGCCCCTTCGAGAGAGCGGATACGGTGGCGGACTCGGAAACCCCAAGGCGGTCCAGGCGATCGCGCACCGCGCTCCCCTCCCAGGCCGGGTACATCGACTGGTGGAAAGCGGTGACGTCACGGACTCGAAGGTGTCCGGGGGCGTCACAGGCTTCAGGCACATAGGCGGTGCGGCCCAGCAGGCGGGCGCGATGGGTCCAGACATCCTCGCCAAAGACGAAGACCTGGCCGGAGGTCGGCCTCTGAAGCCCGAGCAGGCATCGCATGAGCGACGACTTGCCGGCTCCGTTCCGCCCGAGAAGCGCGTATACCGCCCCACGCGCCACCGTGAACGAGACGCGGTCGACCACCAGGCTCTGGTTGTACCTGACCGACACGCGGTCAACCCGGACCACCGCTTCATTAGTCATCGTCCATCTCCTTCCCGATTACTGCTGAGCTCTTTCCAGGCTTGCTCCAGCGACTCGCGGGCCGTCTCGAGTTCCGCGCCGTGGGTGATGGCGAGGGAGGCGAAGTTCATGGCCGCCTGGCGGATCAAACGGGTTTGTTCCGACTTGCGCACGAAAGGCGGCGTGGCCGAAACGTAGGTCCCATCGCCGCGACGAACCTCCAGCAAGCCGGCGCCCACGAGCCTCTGATAAGCCTTCGACACCGTGGCCGGATTGACGCGCAGGTCGGTTGCGAGTTCGCGCACCGACGGGACGGAGTCCCCCGGGGCCAGGGCGCTCGAGGCCAGAAGTCGCCTCAGGCCTTCCTCGATCTGACTCCAGATCGGTCGTGGGTCTGCGGGCTGCACCGGGATCCGGCTCGTCCAGGGTTCGATTCGGGGAGGTGTCATTGTCGAGTCACTGTACCGGTACACTAATACACGTCACCGAATCAGTCAAGGGGTTTTTCCCGATTTCTCGAAACCACTTGCTGACCGCTGCAAACCCCGGAGGCGGTGCGCGTTCTGGGTGAACGGGCAGGCCCTGGTGAGAGTGGTTAACTTAAGGCTTGACCGGCCGCATCAGCCGAACCTCGAAGGACAAGAGGCCGATGCTCGCCCCCTCGGGCCCGCGCAGTCTCACGAGGTTGTCCCCTCGCACCAGCGCCCGCGCGGGCGCCGTCAGTTCCACCATGGAACCATCCGCGGCCGCCCACCCGATGTCCAGACCTGAGACCGCGAGTGTGACCCGCGCCCCGTCCGGGCCTTTGAACGCGATCCGGATCCGTGCGGTTCGGGGGACGAGGATGGGTATCAGGATCGAGGCCTCGCCCCGGAACCCGGGGGCTCCGGAGCCAAACACCGCATCCCGTCCAAAACCCCGATACAGGAACCAGCGCTGCTGTCGCGCCTCGGTGAGATTGAACCTCTCGGTCACCGGTACGGCAAACCGTCCGGAATCGGCGTCGAAGGCGAAGGTCCCGCCCTCCTCCAGGACGTTTGCGGTCTTGAGCGATTCGCGGATCCGGCCCACCATGGCCACCGGGTTGGGCGACTCTTCGAAGGGAGCGCGGGCGTAGGAGTCGGTCGAGGCGACGAGGCCCACGGAGATCAGGAGAGTGAACACGGGGGCGATGGTCCGACCGATGGGAGCCGGTCGCCGGACCTTCGCTACGGGCGAGCGCTTGAAGCCGAGGCCGGAAAGGGCCAGGGGCAGCAGGGCCGGCCAGGCGAAGATCGACAGGCGCGGCAGGTCATTCACGGAGTAGTGGTACGGGTTGAGGAGGACCAGACCGAAGGTCACAAACCACAGAACCACGCCCTGGATCCGAAGCTCGACGGACGTCTCCCTGAACAAACCCACGAGGGCCAGGAAGAGCAGTCCGGACATGGCGGCAGCCACGGCGAGAGCCAGGGAGGACTCGATAATCCGCCCCAGGGTGACCTCGAGGATGGAAAACCTCGCCGCCGGCACCGGGTTGCCCCAGGTCAGGCGCAGGAGTACGGTAAGACCGAGGGCGGGGGCGGCCACGACGGCGGAATCGAGCACCCCGCGCACCCAGCCGAGCCGCGGGATCAAGGCGATGGGCGCGAGGACGAGGAAAGCCAGACTCGCTTCCTTGCACAGGGTGGCCGCGGCAAACAGGGCCATCAGAACGAGAAGGTCAGGGTCCACCATCTCGTAAAGGATCGCCGCCAGGAGCAGGATGGCCAGCGGATCGACGAGGACCTGATATTCCAGCAGCCCGCGCATGGGCGAGGACGAGGCCAAGGCGGAAGCGGCGAGGGCCGCGGCCGCGCTGGAAAACCCCAGGCGTCTGACCCAGGCCCCCACGACGTACACCGTACCCGACAGCAGGACGAGATTCACCCCGAAGAAACCGGCCGCCGCCGACCCCGGGAGCACATGGACAATCCACGGCTCCAGAATCCGGTAGCCCCAGGGGGCGAGGGTAAAAACCCGCGGGCTCTCGGCCATGGCCGCGTAGACATGGCCGTCGAACGCGGGAAGGACGAACCGGTCGTACTTCGGTCCCGTCCACAGGCCGTAGCCAAGGACAAGGGCGACGGGGAGAAAGGCGAGGCATCGCCTCACCATGGGCGGTACCTCCAGCGGGAGCGGGCCAAGCGGATCAGCGAGGCGGTGCCGCGGTCCCAGGACCGCTACGAGCCCGCCTTGTCCAGGTTCCCGGACCACAGATACTCACGTGTCTCCGCGACCACCACGCCGGAAAGACCGAGCAGAGCGATCAGGTTCGGCACCGCCATCAGACCATTGGCGATGTCGGAGAAACTCCAGACCACGGCGATGGGCTGCACCGATCCCACCATCACCGCGATGACCCACAGCACCCGGTAGGGGGCAATCACCTTCGATCCGAAGAGGTATTCGGCCGCCTTCTCGCCATAGTAGGACCATCCGAGGATGGTGGAGAAGACGAAGGTGAGCAGGCCCACGGTGAGGATGAGGCTGCCGACCACCGGAATGTCTTCGAAGGCCTTGTGGGTCAGGGCCGCACCCGAGAGGCCGTTCTTCCACTCCCCCGAGTTCACGATCACCAGACCGGTTAAGGCGCACACCACCACGGTGTCCCAGAACGTTCCGGTGGCCGAGACCAGCGCCTGACGCACCGGGTTCCTGGTCCGGGCGGCCGCGGCCACGATGGGCGCGCTTCCGAGGCCCGACTCGTTGGAGAAGAGGCCGCGGGCGATCCCGTAGCGGATGGTCTGAGCGATCCCGGCTCCGATGAACCCGCCCACCGCCGCTTGTCCGGCGAAGGCCGAAGTGACGATGGTGACCACCGTGGCGGGCAGCGTGCTCGCGCCCATGACCAGGAGAATCAGGCAGCCGAGCACATAGAAGGCGGCCATGAAGGGCACCAGCCTCTCGCACACCCCTGCGATCGACTTGATGCCGCCCAGGATGACCACCCCGGTCAGCAGGGTCATGACTCCGCCGGTGACCCAGGGGCTGAGGCCGAGGCTCTCCTGTGCGAGGGACGAGATCGAGTTCGCCTGGGTCATGCAGCCGATGCCGAAGGCGGCCACCGCGGTAAAGGCGGCGAAGATCATGCCCAGCCACTTCGCGTTCATCCCGCGCTCCAGCACGTACATCGGACCGCCCGCCATCGCTCCGCTCGCGGTGGTGACCCGGTACTTCACCGCGAGCACCGCCTCCGAATACTTGGTGGCGATCCCGAAGACTCCGGTGAGCCACATCCACAGCACCGCGCCCGGCCCGCCGATGGCGACCGCGGTGGAGACCCCCACGATATTTCCGGTGCCGATGGTGGCGGCGAGGGCGGTGGTGAGAGCCCCGAACTGGCTCACGTCGCCCTGACTCCCGCTGTCCCGCGCGACGGACAGCCGGATCGCCTGGAGGAGATATCTCTGAATGAAGCGCAGCCGGAAGGTCAGGAACAGATGAGTTCCGAACAGCAGGATGAGGAGGGGAGGGCCCCAGACCCAGTCACTGACTGACTGCAGCGTGCTTTCGAGCGAATTCATTCAATTCTCCAGGGGGGGTGTTCGCAATGCTGAGGGACGGTAGCAGAGGAGCGATTCGACTCAAAACCCGGCGATGCTCTGCTACGCTTTCGAGGTGAGGATCGTCTACGCCTCGTCCGAGATGGCGCCCTACGCGAAGACGGGCGGTTTGGCGGATGTGTCGGCGGCTCTGCCCAAGGCCCTCGCCGCCCGTGGCCATGAGGTGACCTGTTTTCTGCCGCGCTACGGCTCCATTCCCTTCCCTCCGGGGCGATTCATCGGGTCGGTTCATGTTCCCGTGGACAGCCTGCATCGCAGCGCCGGCTTCTATGAGAGTGAACTCGGCCCCGGTCTCCGCGTCATCTTCGTCGAACATCCGCCATTTTTCGACCGCCCGGGGCTCTATGGCGACGCCACGGGAGACTTCGGCGACAACGCCTTCCGCTTCGCCTTCTTCTGCCGGGCCGTCCTGGAGTTCTGCCGCAGCAGGGGATACCGGCCCGATGTCGTTCACGCCCACGACTGGCAGACCGGGCTCGTCCCCGTCTATTTGAAGTCGTTCTATGAAGGCGATCCGACCCTGTACCGCGTGCCCACCGTGTTCACCGTTCACAACCTCGCTTATCAGGGACACTTCCCGGCCGCGACTCTTGGCCCGCTGGGACTGCCTGAGTCCCTGGCCACCGAGGACGCGCTCGAGTGGAACGGGAACATTTCCTATATGAAGGGGGGGCTGCTCTTTTCGGAGATGGTGACCACAGTATCGCCCACCTACGCCCGCGAGATCCAGACTTCCGAGTTCGGTCAGGGCTTCGATGCGGTGGTCCGTTCGCGCTCCGAGGATCTGGCCGGAATCCTGAACGGAGTCGATTACGAGGAATGGGATCCGAGGCACGATCGCCATATCGCCGCCCCCTTCGACGACCTGGACCACCGGGGCAAAGCGGCGTGCAAGAAGGCCCTGCTCGAGGAATTCGGCCTCGAAAGCGCGCCCGACCTCCCGGTCATCGGCATCATCTCGCGGCTGGTGCACCAGAAGGGATTCGATCTCGTGGCCGCGGCCCTGGAGCCGATCCTGGCCCGTCGCCTTCGCATGGTTGTGCTGGGCGCGGGCGAACCGGAGGTGGAAGCCGGCCTGCGGGAATTCGTCCGCCGCGATCCCTCGAGATTCGGCGTCCGCTTTCACTACGACCTCGGGCTCGCCCACCGGATCGAGGCGGGGGCGGACATGCTCCTCATCCCGTCGCGGTTCGAGCCCTGCGGACTGACCCAGCTGTACAGCATGCGTTACGGCACCATTCCCATCGTGCGGGCCACCGGAGGTCTGGTCGACACCGTGCAGCACCTGGATCCGCGCGGCCGGACGGGCACCGGCTTCGTCTTCGAGCACGCCGATGTCTCCGGCCTGTTGTGGGCGATCGATGAAGCGCTCTCCGTCTACGCCCGGCCCGGACCATGGTCCTCGCTGATGCAGCGCGCGATGAGCCGGGACTTCTCCTGGGCGCTCTCGGCCGAGCGGTACGAAGCCGTATACTTGAAGGCCCAAATCGCCCTCTAGCTTCGTTCCTTCAAACTCATCGGGAGTCCGTCAAACCATGTCCGACGTCATCGCCACTTTCACCGACCAGAACTTCGAAGCGGAAGCCCTGGGATCGAAGATCCCCGTCCTTCTCGACTTCTGGGCGGAGTGGTGTCAGCCGTGTCTGGCCATGGTCCCGGACCTCGAAAGCGTGGCGACTCAGTTCGAAGGCCGCTTGAAGGTCGGCAAGGTCAACGTGGAGGAGAACGAGCACGTTCCCTTCAACTACAACGTGACCGCCATGCCCACGCTGATCCTCCTGAAGGGCGGGCAGGTGGTCGAGCAGCGGGTGGGCAAGCTCAGTCGCGAAGCTCTAACCAAGCTCGTCGAGCCGCATCTGTAAGCCTCGGCCGGCGCCCGCGCGAGCGCGGCTCGGAGGTTTGTTTCAGAACACTCGTCGAGGCGCGTTGCCTCGATCTCTGCTAACATAGTTGTTAACAGTGCACCCCCTCGCCCCCAAAGAAACACTCAGGAGACACCAACGAAGTGGCCAAGAATAACCAGCGTGACCCTAACCTGCGCGCCGCCACCGTGGCGCGCGTGAACCAGCTTCTAAAGGACGGCCTGACCAAGGCCGGCGCTTTCGAGAAGATCAGCGCCGAAACCGGTCGCGCCAAGGATGCCGTTCAGATGCTCTACTATCGAGCCATGCGCGCCGCCAAGCCGGCCCCCAAAGCGGCCCCCAAAGCGGCCGCGGTCGCGGCCGCGCAGAAGGCGGCGGCGGCCCCCAAGCGCGTTTCCCGTCGTCGTCGCTCCCGAAAGGCTTCAAGGAGCGCCGCTCGACCTCGCCCTCAGGGCCAGAACGCTGCGGTGGGGAACGATTTTCCCGCTCTGCTGGCCGGCATCGCCTCGGCCATGAATGCTCTCCTCAAACACGTGGAGAAGACGGTGGCGGAGAACACGACGCTCAGGGAGCAGGCGCAACGCTTGAAGGCGATCACCAGCCTTATCCGCGGAAGATAGTCCAGGGATCGCGGACGTCCGGGCAGGTCTCATCAGACCTGCCCTTTTCTTTCCCGCCAGAGGTTTTGACCGATCCGTTCGGTCGCGCGGGTGGGTGGAGCTGCTCCAGTAACCGGGCGTTCGAGCGGGAGCTTCGCACGCAGCCTGACATAGACTGGCTGAGCCGATGAACGGCCAGGCCGCGGGAGGTCAAATGCGGGGAGTGCTTCAGGACGTGGTCGTGTGTTCGCGCAAGCTGCGCCGCCGGCCGGTCTGGGCGTTGACCGTGGTCGCTGTTCTCGCCCTCGGGATCAGCGCGAACACCGCGATGTTCGCGGCCTTCGACGCCTGGGTCACACGGCCCCTGCCGTTCCCCAAGCCCGAGCAGCTGGTGACACTCACCGAATCCCAACTCCAGCAGGGAACCCAGAAGACGCCCGCGTCGGCGCGCAACCTGCTCGACTGGGAAGAGCGTCAGTCGAGCTTCCAGCAGCTTGCCGCCTTCCGTCAGGCCTCATTCAATCTCGCCGACGAGGGTGATCCCGCGCGCGTCATCGGCGCCCGCGTCTCCCACTCGCTCTTCGACACGCTGGGCGTCCACCCGGTTCTGGGTCGGGGCTTTCTGCCCGAGGACGACCAGCCCGGCCAGCAGCCGACCGTGGCCCTGGTCAGTCATCGACTCTGGCAGGAGCGTTACGCGGGGGATCCCGCCGTCATCGGCACGACCATCCAGCTGGACGGCTTCCCCTTCGAGATCATCGGAGTGATGCCGGACGGGTTCCGCTTCCCAAACTGGCAGGAGGTGTGGACCCCTCTCGGCATCGAGCCCAGGGCGAGGGCCAGGGACGAGCGCGGGCTGAGCGTGGTGGGACGGCTCGCGCCCGGCCGTACCATCGACCAGGCCCGAGCCGATCTACGCAAGATCGCGAGCGAAATCGAACGAGAGTCTCCGGAGACCAACTCCGGCTGGAGCGTCGAAGTAGAGCCCCTGCGTGACTTCTGGGTTCCCTCCGTCATCAACGTGGCGCTGACGGTCTGCCTGTTCACGGGGGTCTTCGTCATGCTCATCGTCTGCGCCAACGTGGCCAGCCTGATGCTGGCCGAAACGAGCGCTCGGGCTCGCGAAATGGCGGTGCGGGCGGCGCTGGGGGCGAGCGGCTGGCGGCTCGCCCGACAGATCCTCGTGGAGAACGTCCTGCTCGCCCTCGCGGCGGGTGTCACAGGCGCTTTCTTATCGGTGTTCCTGGTCGACTGGATGACCAGCCGCGCCCCCATCGACCCGCCCTACCCCTTCAGGACGATCCTGGACGGGCGGGTGCTGTTCTACGCGCTTGTCGCATCGCTACTGGCCGGAGCCGCGGTGGCGGTCGCTCCCATCCTGCGTCGCTCCACCCGGGACTTGTTCGAGGCGCTCAAGTCCGGCGGCCGCGCCACCTCGACCGTCGATACCGCCAGGTTGCGTCGCGCGCTGGTGGTGAGCGAACTCGCCCTGTCGACCGCGCTTGCGATCGGCGCCCTGCTTCTGGTCAAGAGCTTCTGGTATCAGCAGAACGTCGATCCCGGTTATCGCACCGCGGAGTTGTATTCCATGGAACTGTCCTTGAGCGGGCACGACTTCGAGACGGAGGCGTCGCGCATCGCCTTCCTGGGCCGGCTCAACCAGGAGTTGCTCGGGTCGAGCGTGATCAGCGCCCTCGGCCTGTCCGATGCCCTGCCCTCGAGAGGGGGCAGCGTCACTCGCGTGGAAACACCCGCTCGTCCGGCCGAACTCCAGGAGGGCGAGCGAGTCCTGCGCTACGCCATCTCCAGCCGGTACCTCGAGACACTCGACATCGCGATGATCTCGGGACGTCGGTTCACCGATTCCGAACTGCGGGAAGGCGGCGACGTCACCATCATCAGCGCGTCCCTGGCCCGGGCTTTGTGGGGCCGGCAGGATGTGGTTGGCCTCAGCCTGCGACCGGTGTCGAATGCACCCGATGCGCCCTGGCTCCGCGTGGTGGGCGTGGTGGAGAACGTCAACAATCCCGAGGACATGGTGTCTTCAGACCGGCCTGTGCACCAGGCCTACCGGCCTTACCCATCGGTCCCCGGCGCCTCGATCAACCTCGTGGTCCAGAGCCACCATCCACCGGCGGTCGTCGCCGCGGCCGTCCGTGACGGTGTCCGGCGCACCGGCCTGCCTGTGCCCGTCTCCGAGATCCTCACCATGGAGCAGACCATCCGTCGCGCTCAGTGGGTCACGCGCCTGTTCAGCGAACTCCTCGCCGTCTACGCTGTGCTGGCGCTGCTGATCGCCGCGGTCGGTCTGTACGGCCTGGTTTCGGATTCGGTCAGCCAGCGCACGAACGAGATGGCGATCCGTCTGGCCCTCGGCGCGGGCCCTCGGGACATCAACCGAGCCATCGTGGGCAGCGCCGCCCGCCTGGGCGCCGTCGGTCTGAGCGCCGGGGTGATGCTGGGCATCGCGGCCGCGCATTTCGCGGGATCGATGCTGACCGGGGTGAAGCCAACCGACCCGGTGGTGCTGTCCGCGGTCGCGGTGGTGCTTGCGGCCACGCTTCTGGCCGCGAGCTACGGACCAGCCCGCCGCGCCGCTAACACCGATCCGGCCCGGTCGCTGCGCGCTGAGTAGCGCCATTCCCGGTCAGCGTCCTCATTCCGGCGACGAGTGACGCACTCACCGATCCCGGCCGCGGCTGCCGCCACCTGCCCACTGCGATCCCGATGTGGACTCGCCACCGCAGCGTCGCCCTCGCGGGGGGTCTGATCGGCATGGGTGGCCTGAAAATCTCCGGTCAGCAGCTCAGCCATGCGCTCGGCGTCGCCGCCGCACCCGGCGTTTGCGTAGTCCGCTAGTCGATCTCCTCGAACCGGTCGATCCGTTTCCGAGGAAGGGTCTCATCCGCGGCCCGATGGGGAATCGCCGCCGTGCCGTCTCCCCCTTTCCGGATTGCCGCCCCCTCGATGGGTGACCCCGGTGGCGCGGCCCCCGAGGCCGGTGGGGGAGCGTCTTCTCCCTGGAGGACGCACTTGACCACCGCGTTCCGGATCTCGCCCTCGGTCGGATGACCTCCGCGGCCAAGATACAGTCCGGCCCACAGGCCCAGGATCGGATCCGCGAAGTGGTATCGCTTCTTGATCTGAGTCAGGAGCCCGACCTCCACCAGCCAGCGCAGGTACTGCCTGGAGGCGCCGGGGGTTCTGCCGATGAGAGGGAAGAGGTCGGTGAGGCGCTGCCCAGGGTGGCCGGCCACGACCTCGGCCGCCCGCTTCGAGACCGCGTAGCCGCGGCTGCGCAGAAGCAGGACTTCGTAGTGGCGCCGGCACGCGAGTTCCAGGGCGCCGCCCGGCGAGAGCAGATGAATGAGCGAACGCGTCAGATCGCGCGAGTCGCGCATGTCCGCGACCACGGGTAACAAGGTCGCGGCCGATCCGTGGGTGAGGGCGATGGCAGCGGCGATGGCCCGCGAGTCGCTTCGCAGGGAGGGCACGTCGGCGAGGTCGGTGGAGGTCAGACCGGGCAGGTCCATGGGGTCGAGGTCCGCGAAGAGATCGCCGGCGAGGCCCAGGTAGGACGAGGTCACGACCGCTCCGCGCGACGCCTGCAACGCGCGCGAGAATGGCGTCTCGATGTGGCCGAGTTCGGGGAAGTAGGCCAGGGAGCGAATCTCGGTGATCTCGTCGATGAGCCAGACGAATGGCCGCGAGGGAGTCTTCGTGGCCAGGAGTTCCAGAAGACGGAGGAGGGCCGAGGAGGAGTGGTGTCGATCCATCGCACTCTCCCGGGCCAGGGCCTCGACCTCATCGGCGTCCTCCAGCATGAAGGCATGGACGGCGCCGACCAGATTCGCGAGGAGCCGCTCAGGGGTGGAGGCGGCGGCGAACAGATCCACGAAGGCGAATGGTATCGAGGACTCGTCGAGGGCGGCCGCGACCTTCAGCAGGGTGTGCGTCTTTCCCGCTCCGAGGGGGGCGAGGAGCAGGGACTTCTTCCCGGACGACGCGTCCCCGGCCAGGGCGTGGGCGAAGCCGTCGCGGGAGGAGATCCGGGTCAAGGTCAGGGCACCAGAGGAGTCTTCATCCGAGTCTGACTCGCCATTTCGAGGGCGGTCTCGTAGCCCGCATCCACGTGCCGGACCACGCCCATGCCGGGGTCGCTGGTCAGAACCCGCGCCAGCCGGCGCGCCGCGGCGTCGGTTCCATCCGCCACCACCACCATGCCGGCGTGGATCGAGTAACCCATGCCCACGCCGCCGCCGTGATGGACCGACACCCAGGAGGCCCCGCAAGCGGTATTGATGAGAGCGTTCAGGATGGGCCAGTCGGCCACCGCGTCGGACCCGTCGCGCATGGACTCGGTCTCGCGATTGGGGGAGGCCACCGAGCCCGCGTCGAGATGATCGCGGCCGATGACGATGGGAGCGCTGACCCTTTCGGTCCGGACCAGTTCATTGAACACCGCGCCCATCTTCGCGCGCTCGCCGTAGCCGAGCCAGCAGATGCGCGCGGGCAGGCCCTGGAATTTCACCCGCTCCCGGGCGAGTCCGATCCAGCGATGCAGCGAGGTGTTATCGGGGAAGGTGTCGAGGATGGCTTCGTCGGTCGCGGCCAGGTCCTCGGGGTCACCCGAAAGGACGACCCAGCGGAAGGGCCCCTTGCCGAAGCAGAACAGAGGCCGGATGTACTCGGGCACGAAGCCCTTGATCTCGAAGGCGTCCCTGGCCCCCGCACCCTGGGCCTCGGCCCGGATGTTGTTTCCGTAATCGAAGACCACCGCGCCCGCCCGCTTGAAGGCCAGCATGGCGTTGACGTGGTCGGCCATGGAGGCGCGGGAGAGGCGGACGTACTCTTCGGGGTCCTTGAACCGCAACGCGCTCGCGGCCTCGAGGGTGTAACCCTTCGGGATGTAGCCATTGAGGGGATCATGGGCGCTCGTCTGGTCGGTGACGATGTCCGGCCGGAAGCCGCGGGCCACGAGCTCGGGAAGGACTTCGGCGGCGTTTCCGCGCAGGCCGATGGAACGCCCGTGTTGCTGGGCCTTCGCCACCCCCGCGAGTTCGAGAGCCTCGTCCAGCGAATCGGTGGCGACGTCGAGGTACCGGGTCTCCAGCCTCTTGTCGATGCGCGAGGGATCGACCTCGACCACGATGGCGACGCCGTTGTTCATGGTCACCGACAAAGGCTGGGCCCCGCCCATGCCCCCGAGGCCGGCGGTGAGGGTGATGGTTCCTTTGAGGCTTCCGCCGAAATGCTGACGGGCCGCTTCCGCGAAGGTCTCGTAGGTCCCCTGCAGGATTCCCTGGGTGCCGATGTAGATCCAGGAACCGGCGGTCATCTGGCCGTACATCATCAGGCCCAGGCGGTCGAGTTCGTGGAAGTGTTCCCAGGTCGCCCACCTGGGAACGAGCATCGAATTGGAGATCAACACCCGCGGCGCGTCTTCGTGGGTGGTGAAGATGGCCACCGGCTTTCCCGACTGAACGAGCAGGGTTTCGTCGTTCTCGAGTTCCCGCAGGCGGCGCACGATGGCGTCGAAGCATTCCCAGTTCCGCGCGGCTTTGCCGATGCCGCCGTAGACCACGAGGTCGGCCGGCCGCTCGGCCACCTCGGGATCGAGATTGTTCATGAGCATGCGCAGGGCGGCTTCCTGAATCCAGCCCTTGCAACTGATCTCCGAGCCGCGCGGGGCCCTGATGGTTCTGGTCATTCGAGATCTCCCGTTTTGGTTTCGGCGGCGCGGAGCAGCGCGCCCTCGCGCACCAGTTCGGCCGCCCGCTCGATCTCCGGACCCATGATCCGGTCGGTGTCGTAGGCTGGAACCGCGGTTCGCAGGGTGGCGTGAACGGACTCGAGCGCGTTCGAGGTTCGAAGCGGCCGATGGAATTCGATGGCCTGGGCGGCGGCCAGGGCTTCGATGGCCAGGATCCGGCGGACGTTTTCCACCACCGACCGCGCCTGACGCGCGGCGATCGGTCCCATCGACACGTGATCCTCCTTGTTGGCGGAGGTGGTGATGGAGTCCACGCTCGCGGGGTGGGCGAGCGACTGGTTCTCGGAGGCGAGTGCGGCCGCGGTGACGTGAGCCATCATGAATCCGGATCGCAGGCCGCCGTCCTCAGTGAGGAAGGCGGGCAGGCCGGAGAGGCTCGGATTCACCAGGCGTTCGATGCGCCGCTCGCTGATGCCTCCGATTTCGGCGGCGGCGATGGAGAGGAAATCGGCGGCGATCGCCGCCGGTTCGCCATGGAAATTCCCCCCGGACAGCAGCTCGCCCGAGTCGGCGAAGACCATGGGATTGTCGGTGGCGCTGTTCATCTCGATCTCGAGAGTCTTGCGGACGAAGGCCATGGCGTCGCGGCTGGCCCCGTGCACCTGCGGGGCGCAGCGCAGAGAGTAGGCGTCCTGGACCCGGCCGCAGTTGCGATGCGACTCGCGCAGCGCGCTGCCTTCGAGCAGCCGCTTCAGGTTTCGCGCCGAGGCCGCCTGGCCGGGGTGAGGTCGAGCGGCA
>JAQBHL010000340.1:0-2684 GCA_032127745.1 Acidobacteriota bacterium | reverse complement strand
GCGCCTGAACAAGGTCCGCGAGGCAGTAGCCTACGTCCAGAAGGACGAGAAGCTCGTCGCGGGCATGTACCGGGCGGTGAAGCATGACGACGTGACCGCGGCCGTGCGGAAGCCCTTCATCGAGCAGGGCATCATCATCGTCCCCAAGGTGCTCGCGAGCACGATGACGGACAGCACCGCCAAGACCGGGAAGGGCTTCACGATCTGGCGTTACGAGGCCCGCTTCGAGATCTCGTTCGTGAACATGGACGATCCGGCTGACCGGGTCGTGGTCGAGCTCGACGCGCACGCGATGGACGAGGGCGACAAGGCTCCGGGGAAAGCAGTCTCCTACGCCACGAAGTACGCGATGCTCAAACTCCTGAACATCGAGACCGGCGAAGACGAGGAGAGCCGCGTCACCTCGGGCAAGCCGGGCGTCCCGGAGATCCCGGCCGATGACCCGATCCGCAAGAAGATCGAGGAGATCGCTTCGTTCCCTGCCCTGCAAGCGTACTGGAAGACCCTGACCACGGAACAGCGCAAGGCCTACGCCCAGATCAAGGATGCGGCCAAGGCGGCGATCGCCAAGGCCGACGAGGAGGCGTCCAAGTGAAACAAGGCTCCGCAGAGTGGTTCCAGGAGCGATGCGGCAAGGCCACGGCCAGCCGCTTTGCCGACATCCTGTCGAAGGTCAAGAGCGGGGAGTCCGCAGGCCGGAGAAACTACAGGGCGCAGTTGGTCGCGGAACGCCTCACGGGAGTTCCCGCGGAGACCTACACCAACGCCATCATGCAGCGCGGGACGGACCTCGAGCCGGAGGCCCGGGCGGCATACGAAGACCGCACCGGCCTGATCGTGGTCGAGATCGCCTTCGTGGAGCATTCGGAGCTCGCGGCCGGCGCCTCGCCTGACGGCCTGGTGGACGACGACGGCGGGGTCGAAATCAAGTGTCCCAACACCGCGACCCACATCGACTATCTCCTCAACGGGATGGGGACGGACTACACCCCCCAGATTCAGGGGGCGATGTGGCTGACCGGCCGGAAGTACTGGGACTTCGTGAGCTACGACGATCGGATGCCCGAGCGCCACCGACTCTACACCCAGCGCGTCATGCGCGATGAGGCGTTCATCGGCAACCTCGAGGTCGAGGTCCGGAAGTTCCTCATCGAGGTGGACGAGACGATTCGCAAACTGGAGAACCTGTAATGGCATACGAGCACAAAGACGGCACGTTCACGCTCTTCAAGGTCAAGCAGAAGAAAAGCCCCAAGGGACCGGACTACACCGGCACCGGGAAGGGTCTAGACGGGTCCGCGATCGAGGTCGCCGGCTGGTTGAAGGGCGGCGAGCCACAGTTCCTTTCCTGCACGCTCAAGGTGAAGCAGGCCTCCGAACAACGGCCGCAGCAACCCGCCGACGAAGACGGCGACACGCCTTTCTGAAAGGACGACCATGAAAGAGATCGGATACGTGAACATGGCGCAGACCGTCCACAAGGGAGTCGTGCGCAATCTCAGGTCCGTGCGCTACCCGGAGCGGCACCAGGGGGTAGTTTCGGTCGAGTCCCGCAAGGAGTCTTTCGCTGCAGGGCTGGTCTTCGTCGCCTTTGCTGCAATCCTTCTGCTGTTCCCCCTCATCCTCATCCTACTTGGAGACTGACATGACACCACGACTGAAACGTAACCTGATCGGCCTCGCCATCGGAATCGCCCTCGGGGGCTTTGCTTCCTACTCCTTTGCGGGGGGGCAGGAGAAGCCCCAGAACGGCCCCAGTGCGACCGGCGTCGGGGTAGGGGTCGGCGTAGGGATCGCAGGAGGGGGCGCAGGAGGGGCCGGCGGAAGCGGCGGGGGAGGGGGTTCCGTGGGGAACTCCGGAAACCCGACCTATCGATCCCTCGGGATCGGGTTCTCTGCCCCCAGCTTCGCCAACCATTCCGACTTCCCGATGGACGTGATCCCGTTCATCGGCGGGACGATCGGCGGGGCTGAAGGCCGGGCCTGGTACAAGGTCCGCATGACCGGCGATCAAGGGCCAGTCTGCGGGGATTCGTCCTACCGGACGGGGCTGGATGACTGGTGCGCCGGGTGGGATGCAAAGCACCCGAAGCCCGCCAAGGGCGCGTGCAGCCCGTTCAGTTCTGCCCCCTGCTAGACCAATGCTCTGCGGGGCGGCTGCATCAGAAGGAGCCGTTCCCGCAGGGCTCCACGATAGGAGGATGACATGAACGAACCAATCGATAAGTCTGAATGGATGCCGTGCCACGCGTGTCCTGACGGATATGTATGGACAAGGAACGGTCCTACTCCAGCGAAATGTCCTGTCTGCGATGGCTTCGCGGCCCTGAAGCGCAATGGAGCAAAACTGACAAAGGAAGAATACTTCCGGGATTAGACCCCGCAAAGGAGCAGAGAGACATGGACCCCGATAGGAGACAGGAAGCCATGACCACAGACCTGGATATTTACAATCCCACAAAGGTGCGCGGGATTGTCGAATCCCTCGAACACGACCTCTCCGCTCTACGCAAGGAGAACGAGGCGCTGCGGGCCATGCTGGAAGAGGTGTCCGAAATGCTGGACGATTACGTAGACGTGGTTGACGGGTCTTACGGCGAGCCGCGCCCGAACAAGGCGATGAGTATGAAGTCTGAGATTGACGCCCTCCTCGCCAAAGAGGGAGAGGAACGCCATGAGTGATC
>JAQBHL010000339.1:0-14930 GCA_032127745.1 Acidobacteriota bacterium | reverse complement strand
CTGCGCTTCCACATAGTCTTTCGCGTGCCCCCAGTCGCGCAGCGCATTCATGTTGCCGAGGTAAAGTGACTTTTGCTGTCCCAACACAATGCGCGCCAGCGCGCGCGTTATTTTGCGCGTGACAAAGGTTTCGCCGCGAATCGGCGACTCGTGGTTGAAGAGAATGCCGTTGCTGACGTGCATCCCATAGCCCTCGCGGTAGTTGACCGCGATCCAGTGGCCGTAGACCTTGGCCACGCCATAGGGCGAGCGGGGATGGAAGGGGGTGGTCTCCTTCTGCGGGGTTTCCACCACCTTGCCGTACATTTCCGAGCTTCCGGCCTGGTAGACGCGGGTCTCCTTGAGATCCGCCTCGAAGACCGCGTCGAGCAGACGCAGGACCCCCAGGCCGGTGGTGTTGCCGGTGTACTCGGGCATCTCGAACGACACCTTCACGTGGCTCTGGGCGGCCAGGTTGTAGATCTCGTCCGGGCCGACCAGATCGAGCACGCGGGTGAGGCTCATGGTATCGACGAGATCGCCGTAGTGCAGATGCAGGTCGTCGCGGATGTGATCGATGCGCCAGGTGTTGAAGGAGCTGGATCGCCGAACCAGGCCGTGGACTGCGTAGCCCTTCCGCAATAGCAATTCGGCGAGATAGCTGCCGTCCTGTCCGGTAATGCCGGTGATGAGTGCTTTCTTCATGGTGTCTTCAGGCCTCTTGAGCGAAAGCCCGATTCCTGAGCGGCTCCGCTTTGCGGCTCCGCTCCAGAGCAAAGTCGCTTGCGCTCGTTTGTCACTCGGGCTTGGGGATGATGTCTTGAAGCTGGGTACGGAGCGGCATACACATGCCTGCTGTTTCCCGGCTTCAATCGGTGAATCGGTATTTGATGAGGGTCCAAAGGGCCGGGAAGCCGTCCTTCCAGGTGATCTTCTTGCCCTCGGCGTAGTCGCGGCCGTCGTAGGTGATGGGCACCTCGTACACCCGCGCCCCGGCCTTGAAGAGCTTGGCCGTGATCTCGGGCTCGATGCCGAACCGGTTGGAATGGAGGGACATGGGCTTGAGCACGTCCGATCGGATGGCCTTGAAGCAGGTCTCCATGTCGGTCATGGTGGTGTTGTAGAGGACGTTGGTGACCAGGTTCAGGAAGAGATTGGCCAGGTAGTGGGTGAAGAGGTGGCAGCGATGCCTTCCGATGAACCTCGATCCGAAGACCGCGTCGGCCTTGCCCTTGACGATCAGATCCAGGAGATCGGGATACTCCTCGGGCGAGTACTCGAGGTCGGCGTCCTGCACCACGATGACCTCGCCTTTGGCCTCGTGAATGCCCCGGCGGACCGCGGCGCCCTTTCCCTGGTTCTTTTCCTGGTGGAAAAGGCGGAAGCCTTTGGGGCCGGCCAGGCCTTCGAGAATCTCGCGCGAGCCGTCGGTGGAGGCATCGTTCACGATGATGATCTCCTTCCGGATCCCCGGCACCGCGATGACCCGGTCGATGATCTCCTCGACCGTGTTCCTCTCGTTGAAGACGGGAATGATCACCGACAGCAGCGGGTCGGGAAGGGGATTGGGGCGTTTCATCTTCCGTTACTGTATCCCTGAGGGTGAGCCTTGCGCCACGCCCAGGCGGTTCCCACGATCTCGTCGATCGAGGTGAGCGCGGGCTCGAAGCCGAGCAGGGATCGGGAGAGCGCGGGCACGGCCACCAGAGCCGGCGGGTCGCCCGCTCGCCTCGGGCCCACGGAGTGGGGGACTTTGGCGCCGGTGACGCGCTCGACCGCCTGGATCACCTCGCGCACGGACCGGCCCCGGCCCGTGCCCAGGTTGATGGCGGCGAAGGGCGCCTCCGTCCGGCCCACCGCTTCGAGGGCCAGGGCGTGGGCGCGCGCGAGATCGTCGACGTGAATGTAGTCGCGCAGGCAGGTGCCGTCCGGAGTCTCGTAGTCGTCGCCGAAGACGGTGAGCGCGGCCCGACGCCCGGCCGCCGCATCCAGGGCCAGGGGGATCAGATGCTCTTCGTGGGCGTGGTCCTCTCCGAGTGAACCATCGCTCCGGGCGCCCGCGGCGTTGAAGTAGCGAAGGGCTATGGCCCGGACCTGTCCGATCCGCGCGTAGGCTTCCAGCACCTGCTCGAACGCCCGCTTCGAGGCCCCATACGGATTCACCGGCTCCTTGGGATGATCCTCGTCGAGCGGACCCTGGGGCACTCCGTAGGTGGCGCAGGTGGAACTGAAGATGAAGCGCGTCACTCCCGCGGCCTTCGCGGCATCGAGCAGAGTCATGCCCTTGACCAGGTTGGTCTCGAAGTAGGAGCGGGGATCCTTCATCGATCCGGCCACCGACAGCAGGCCGGCAAAGTGAATCACCGCCTCCTGGCCCCCGAGGGCCCGGGTCATGGCCCCGAGATCGCCGATGTCGGCCTTGATGAAACGGACCGCGTCCAGGGGAACCGCGGCCCGGTGCCCGGCGGAAAGATCGTCGATCACCGTGACCTCATGGCCGAGGCCCAGGAGTTCGGCTACCGCATGCGAGCCGATGTAGCCGGCTCCGCCCGTGACTGCGACCTTCAATCAGCGCCGACCGATGCCGAAGTATTCAAAGCCCATGGCCTTCACCGTCTTCGGGTTGTAGATGTTCCGGCCGTCGAAGATGAGGGCGCGCCGCATCAGCGACTTCATCCGAAGGAAGTCGGGCTCGCGGAACTCGTTCCACTCGGTGGCGAGAAGGAGAGCGTCCGCGCCCTCGAGCGCCTCGTAGCCGTTCTTCGCCCAGACCACCGACTCGGGCAGCGAATTCCGCGCGTGGTCCATGGCCTTGGGGTCGTAGGCCGCGACCGTGGCTCCCCGGGCCAGCAGGCCTTCGATCAAGAACAGCGCCGGAGCTTCGCGGATGTCGTCCGTGCGCGGCTTGAAGGCCACGCCCCAGACCGCGATCTTCTTGCCTTTGAGGTCGCCGAGGGCCGCTTCCATGCGCGGAAGCATGATGGTCTTCTGGCGCGCGTTGACCCGCTCCACCGCGGCCACGATCTCCATCGGGGAGTGGTACTCGCGGCTGGTGTGCTCGATGGCTTTCACGTCCTTGGGAAAGCACGAACCGCCGTAGCCGAGACCGGGAAAGAGGAAGGCGGGGCCGATGCGCGAGTCGGTGGCCAGGCCTCGGCGGACCATCTCGACGTCGGCGCCGGTGGCGTCGCAAAGGTTCGCGACCTCGTTCATGAACGAGATCCGGAGCGCGAGCATGGCGTTCGAGGCGTATTTGCTGAGCTCGGCGGACACGTTGTCCATCATCAGGATGGGCTTGCCGGTGCGCACGAAAGGCTCGTAGAGCTCGCGCATGACCGCCTGGGCTTTGGGATCGTCGGTTCCGATCACGACCCGGTCCGGTTTCAGGAAGTCGTCGACCGCGGCCCCTTCCTTGAGAAACTCCGGGTTAGAGACCACACTCACCGGATGCTTCGTCCGCGCCTCGATGGCGGCCCTGACCTTGGCCGCGGTGCCCACCGGGACGGTGGACTTGTTGACCACGATCTTGGGACCGTTCATGGCGTCCGCGATCTCCTCGGCCACCTTGAGCACGAACTGCAGATCGGCGGAGCCATCCTCGTCCTGGGGGGTGCCCACCGCGATGAAAAGGACGTCGCTCTCCCGGACCGCCACCTTGATGTCGGTGGTGAAACGAAGCCGCCCTTCCTCGACGTTTTGGACCACGATCTCGGCGAGGCCGGGCTCGTAGATGGGGATCTGGCCGGCCAGCAGGGCCGCTATCTTGGCCTCGTCAATATCGACCCCGACCACGCTGTTCCCGTTTTCCGCGAAGCAGGCGGCGGCCACGAGCCCGACATAGCCTGTCCCGACAACACCGATCTTCATGCAGTCCTCTGTTTCCCTGGCTTCGTGGATTTGTGCGGGCGATCTCGACTCCCTCACTCGGTCTGAAGGCTCCGCCATGGGGCCGCGAGGGGAGTCGAACGGGCGGAAGTTTATCAAAGCCCCCTCTCGGGCCTCCGAGTGCCGGGGTTCCCTTGGCGGGCGTCCTTGTTTCCCGCTGAACCCTCCGTATAGCATCCGCGGCGAACGCCCACGCGAATGATGAACTTCGAGCTCAGTGTTTCCCGAGGGAAGCCCTTCCCAGGCGAACCATCCGAGGCCTCGGAAATGCTGAGGCCCGGTTCCTGAAGATCGCCCTGGATGTCCGGCCGGCGCTCTCCCGGCCCACCGGAGTCGGGATCTACATCGGCGCCCTCGCGGCCGCACTGCCCCGCCTCGATCGAGACTCCCGCTTCACCCTGTTCACCTCTTCGCTCACCGAGCGCTGGACGAAGCCCGCCCCGGGTCCGAACGTGGACGTGGTCGATCGCGCCTTTCCGGTTCGTCTTCTGAACTTCGCCTGGAACCGTCTGTCCTGGCCGCCCATCGAGATGCTGTGCGGGCGAGAGTTCGACCTCGTGCATTCGCCCCATGCGCTCCTCACTCCGGCCCGAAGGGCGCGGAGAATCATCAGCATCCACGATCTCTTCTTCTTCAAGAATCCGGAGATGACGGGGGCGGAGATCCGTCGGGACTATGCGCCCCTGGTTCAGTCTCATGCCGAGAGGGCCGATGGCATCATCTGTCCGTCGGAGTACACCGCGGGCGAAATCGAGCGCCTGCTGCGCGTGCCCAGAGCGAAGATCTGCGTCACGCCCTACGGCGTCGATCCGGCCTTCCGCGCTCCTCCCACCCCCGGGGATGTCGAGGCGGTTCTTCAGCGGCTCGGCCTTTCCCGCGGAGGCATCCTCTATCTGGGCAGCGAGGAGAAGCGCAAGAACCTGGGCGCGCTCGTGAACGCCTACCGGGTTTTTGCCGAGAGGCTGGAAGATCCGCCGCCCCTGGTCATGGTGGGACCTGGGGACGAGTTCGAGGAAGGAGGGTCGACCTCCGGTCCCAGGGTGGTTTCGACCGGGTATCTTGAGACCCGCGAAGTCAGGGCTCTGATGTCGGCCTCGCGGTGTCTCGCCCTGGTCAGCCTGGACGAGGGCTTCGGTTTTCCCGTGGTGGAAGCCATGGCCGCCGGTCTGCCCGTGGTGTGTTCCCGGGGCTCGTCGCTCGAAGAGATCGCCGGCGGCGCCGCGGAGCTGGTCGGTGACCCGCTCGACGAAGCGGCGATCGTGGAGGGATTGTCCCGGGTCATCGAGGATCCGGAAAGAGCGAGCGAACTTCGGGCCGCCGGCCTGGAACGGAGCCGGGCTTTCGACTGGGATCGCACCGCGGCCATGACCCTGGCCTTCTACCGCAAGGTGCTGGGCTCGTGAGTCCGCCGGTTCCCGAGACTCCGGGCCGGTCCCTCCGGATCGGAATCGACGGGCGCGAGCTCGAAGGAAGGCCCACCGGCGTGGGCCGGTATCTGCGCAGTCTGCTGAGGCGCTTCGCGACCAGCGGCCGTCACCATTTCGTGCTCTACAGCGCGTCCATGGTGTCCCTGCCTTCGCCGTCGGATCGGATCGAGACGCGGGTCCTGCCCGGGGGTCATCCGATGTTCTGGGAGCAGAAGACTCTGCCCAAAGCCCTCCGGAATGACCGCATCGACGCGCTGCTGTCGCCCGCATACTCGTGTCCGCTGTGGACCTCGGTTCCCCGGGTGACCGCCATTCATGATCTCTCGTTCTTCGCCCGGCCGGAGGAGTTCGGGTTCGCCCACGGACGGCGCCGCCGCGTCATGGCCCGCTGGTCCGCCCGGGTGTCGGGTTCCCTCCTCGCGTGTTCGCAGTTCACGAAGAGCGAGGTCCGGCGTTACCTGGGTGACGCCGCCGCGGACAAGACCGAGGTGGTGCTCCTCGGTCCCGACGACGACCTGCCCGCGGGTCCGGGACGGGCGGAGAGTCGGTCTGCGCTCGGACTTTCGGACGACACCGCCTACATCATCACCGTGGGCACCGTGCTCCGTCGCCGGAATGTCGGCACTCTGGTTCGCGCGGTGGCCCGCGTGGGTGAGAAGGGACCGAAGGTCCGGCTCGGCATCGTGGGCGAGAACCGTTCGCATCCCTTCGAGGATCTGAAGGCGCTGGCCAGGAGCCTCAACTGCGAAGACGCGGTACGCGAATCGGGCTTCGTCACCGACGATGAGGTCGCGCGCCACTATGAGGCGGCAGATATCGCGGTCTTCCTCTCGGAATACGAGGGCTTTGGCCTGCCCGCGCTGGAAGCGATGTCACGCGGTGTCCCCACCATCATCGCGGATCGAGGAAGCCTGAACGAGATGTTCGCGCCGGGGGCCATGATGGTCGAACCGAACGAGTCCTCGGTCGCGGACGCTTTGGCGAAGGTGCTGAGCGAACCGGCGGTGAGCGCCGACCTGAGACGCCGGGGTTCGAAACGGGCGGAGGAGTTCTCCTGGGAGCGCACCGCCCGCGAAACCCTGGCTGTTCTTGAAAGGGCGGCATCGTGAGCGGGCCCCGCGTCACCATCGTCATCGTGACCTACAACTCCGCCGACGTCCTCGGCGACTGCCTGGCCTCGATCGAGCTCCACGCCTTGGACTGTCCGGCCATCGTGGTCGATAACGGCAGCACCGATACCTCCGTGGACGTCGCCCAGGCCGCGCCCTCGGTCACGGTCATCGGCGCGGGGGAGAACGAGGGCTTCTCGAAGGCCAACAACCGCGCGCTGCGGGCGATCGAAACGGAGTTCGCTCTGGTCCTGAATCCGGACGCGCGTCTCACCTCCACGTCGATCCTCGAATTGCTCGCCGCCGCCGATCGCATGCCGGGTGCTACGGCCCTCGGTCCGAAAACCGTCTACGAAGACGGCCGCCTGCAGGTGAGCTTTGGACCGGACCTCTCGCTCATCTCGGAGTATCGGCAACGAAAGCTGGTGAAGGGCGTGAAGACCGGCAAGGCCTGGGCGCTTCAACAACTGCAAAGGGAGACCGCGCACGCGCATCCGGTCGACTGGATCTCGGGCTCCTGCATGCTGTTGCGCATGTCCGCCGCGCGCGACGTCGGCTTCTTCGATGAGCGGTACTTCCTGTACGAGGAAGACGCCGACCTGTGCCTGCGTCTCCGGAAGGCGGGAGGCCAGGTGATGTTCGTCCCCCAATCCGCGGTCATCCACGAACTCGGAACCAGTATGGCCAAGGCCTCGAAGCGCGCCCGGGAGGCCTACGACCAGTCGCATCGGTTGTACTACGAACTGCACCGAAGCCCCCTGGAGCTAAGGCTGCTGAACGTCCTGATCTCATTGGGCCGAATCATCCGCTGATCCGCGATGGGCGCGGCCCCTTGCGGGCGGAGGCGGAGAGGCCTCGCCTCCCATGCCGTGGCTGGCGCGGCACTTCGCCAGCCGCCAACGTCCGTGCTGAGAAACGCGTCCGAAAATGGCCCATTTCAGGCACTTTGCAGTCCATGCTCTTCGGGCGAAGATGGAGCCTGGTCCCGTGGGTGAGTGGGCATGCCCATCCTGCGGGATTTTGGGCCGAGTCACCGCAGCCCGTATGCGAAGTTCGGCCCAACGAAGCGACGAAACCGAGTCGCGATTCCGGAGTCTTGTCGTTCAGTCCGAGGTGAGGAGCGGTCCCGCTGGAGGGCATGCCCGCTCGCCCTTGGGACCAGGCGGGTAACCTACTGCCAAGCGCGGCGAGATCGCTTCAGGCCCCGCAGAACGACGCCGCCTTCGCGATGACGGCTGTGGGTTTCTGCCCAAGGTCATGTCCGGAGGACGTTGACATCTGCAATGACGGAAAGAGCCCTCGGCCGCCGCTCCATCATCCGACGCGCGGTGATGAGCTACACGCCCGGGAGTTCTTTGCCCGTCAATCGTCGGAACGCTTCCAGATACCGGGACCTCGTTCCCGCGATCACGTCCGGGGGAAGATCCGGGCCGGGAGAGGTCTTGTTCCAGGTCAACGTCTCCAGATAGTCGCGCACGAATTGCTTGTCGAAACTGGGAGGAGTCTTTCCGGGCTCCACCTTCGACGTCTCCCAGAACCGTGACGAATCAGGGGTCAGGGCCTCGTCGATCCAGATCAGCCCCTCTTTCACCGCCCCGAACTCGAACTTCGTGTCCGCGATGGTGAGGCCTTTGGTCTCGGCATGGCGGCGCGCCTTCTCGTAGATCGTGAGTGATGCGCCCCGCGCGGTCTCCGCGCGGTCGATACCGACCATCTTCACCATCTCGTCGAACGAAATATTCTCGTCGTGGCCCGAATCCGCCTTGGTCGCGGGCGTGAACAAAGGGGACGGAAATCTATGCGACTCGAGCAGGCCCTCGGGCAGAGGCAGGCCGCAGATCGAACCCGTCTTTTTGTAGTCCTTGAACCCCGAGCCTGCCAGATACCCGCGGACCACGCACTCCACCGGGAGCGGATCGGTCTTGCGCACCACCATCGAACGTCCCTCGAGCGTCTCGCCATACGTCTTCAGGGCGGCCGGGAAGTCCGCGAGGTCGGCGGCGATGATGTGATTCGGGATCGAACTCTCCAGCATCTTGAACCAGAAGAGCGAAATCTGGTGGAGCACACGCCCCTTGTCGGGGATGCCCTGCGGGAGGATCACGTCGAAAGCCGACAGGCGATCGGTGGTGACGATCAGCAGCTCCGTTCCAAGATCGTACACATCGCGCACCTTGCCGCGGCGGGCGAGGGGGAGATCCAGGGAGGTGGCGACCAATGCTTCGCGCATGGCCTGGAATCTTAGTGGCTCCCGGGTCCGGCAAGGCTTCGGCCGCGGGCGCCTTTGCCCCGGGGGCCAGCCGCGGCGGCTCAGGGACCGTCGGGAGTCGGCACGGGCGGCGGCTCGGGAGGTTTCGCGGGCTTGACCGGCTTGGTCATTTTCACCTTCGGGACGTCCGGGGGCGCGGGGGGCTCCGGGGCAACCGGCATGGGGTCAGCGCCGGAGCGGTGCCGGAATCGAAGGTCGATGTCGGGCGCGTCCGGGAACTCGGGCTCGGACACGTCGAGGTCATCCTCGCCGGAGACCCTGATGTCCCCCAGGCGGGATCGCAGTTTCAGCAGCACCCCGCCCTCGCCGATGGTGGCGCGGAGGAGGCGCTTGCCTCGTTCCGAGGACTTGAGTGCGCCCACGTGGCCTTCCACCTCGCCCCGTTCCACGCTGGCGTCGATTATGGCGTTCACCGAATCCGGCAGGGCAAGGCGCACATCTCCGATATCGACGGTCACTTCGATGGGGAACATGACTTTGCGCAACGGCTTCACCGAGACATCGCCTCGGTTGGCGGTCACCTTCAGGGGGCCGGAGAAGTCGCTTGCGTCCACATCTTCGCTGTCGGTCTCGAGGTTGGCGCCCTTCAGGAACTGTTGGGCCCGGATCCGGCCGTGCTTGTTGTTCACGTCCAGCAGGCCGCCCACCTCCGAGGCCTCGACCGAGTCGTAGGTGTTCTTGATCAGAACGGCGGCCGCCGCTTTCAGCAGGCGCACGTGGCCGCGCTGGTTGTCGATGGTGACCCGGCCCAGGATGTTCTGGATGTCGATGTCGCCCTGGTTGTTGAGTGTGACCTCGCCCTTGACGTCGTCGATGCGCAGGTCCGAGTGCTCGCCATCGCTCATCAGGTCGCCGCCAATGGTCCGGACCTGCATGTCCGCGAATTTCAGATTGGCGGTCAGAGCGGCGATGTCGACCGCATTCAGATTGCCGTGGGCGATCTCGACTCTGGAGGGGGCCATGAGCTTTTCGACGTGGGCGTCGCCGTATTCGACCTCCACCCGGCAGCCCAGGGTGGCGGAGACCACCTCGAGATTGCCGTGCCGGTTCTTGGCGTTGCATTCGCCGCTCACGTCGACCACCCGCATCTCGTCGAACTCGCCGTTCAGGTTCACCGCCTTCGCCCCCTCCACCACGATGCGCCCGTGCCGGTTGGTGATCCGGGTGTCGAGCGGGGTGGGGGTGTCAATCTCGATGTGGGTCCGGATCCGGTAGTCGGCGCGGGTATCCCTGGTGGTGGAGATCTTGAGCAGGCTTCCTTCGCGGCTCACCACCAGCTTCACTCTCTCCGAGATCGCCTCGGCATCCTTCGACTCGCGAGTGAAGACCTCCTTGCGGAGGCTGACCCCGATTTCCGCCTTGGGGTCGGAGGTTCGCCTCACCGTCACGTCTCCAAATTCGTTCGACACTTCAAGGCCGGCGATGCCGGAGGGATCGGAGGTCTGGCTGTCCGTGAAGTTGACCGAGGGCCCCCGGAACCGGCTTATGCGCGAAAAGGGAAAGTCGCCGTCGATCTGAATGCCCCGGAAGCCATCGAGTCCCTCCTGGTTCATGACCGACCGGGTGACGCCGATACCTTCGATGATCAGTCCAAAGGACACGATCATGAAGAAGAGCAGGACCTTTCGGAGCTTCATTCGGCGCCTCCGCTGCGCTCCGAGGACGCGATGGCGGCCATGATTTCAGCCACCCCCCACACCACCAGGAAACCAGGCCAGATCTTCCTCAGCAGCGGAATCGCTTCCACGAGCCCGAGGTTGGACAGCAGGAACACCAGCCCCACCGTGGCCAGGAACACGCCGAAGCCGAACGCCTCCGGAGAGAACCCGCGCCTCACTGGCGGCTCCCGAATAGCGAGCCGCGGAGGAGCGCCGCCCCGGCGGCGATCATCAGCAGTGGCCACATCTTCGCGATCCAGGCGAAACGGAACAGGCCGACATTGTTCAGCAGCAACAGCCCACCCATCACCACCAGAGACCAGCCCCAGAGCTGATTGGAGGCGGGATCTTCCAGGGACTGGGCGCCCGACAGCGACTGCAGGTTGATGCGCTCGGCCGATCGATAGGCCTCGATCATGTTGTAGAAGATGATGAAGGGGATGAGAAGGCCGAAGAACGCGCCTCCGTGGTCCTCGGACAGCACGAAGACGCAAGTGGCGAAGGCGGAAAAGAAGGCCAGGGCCTTGCCAATCTCGCCATTGTAGAGGTGGCCGAGGCCGGGGAAGAAGGAAAGGAAGGCGGCGAGCGCCGGGCTGCGTCTTTGGACCGGGCCCGGATGGACCGACGAGATCCGGGGCGCGGCCGGGAGGGGCGGTGGAGCGGCCGTTCCGCTGCTGGTTCCGGCGATATCTTCGTCCATGGCTGCGACCTCTTTTGTGGTTATTTCGGGCTTTGAGAACCGTTTACCGGGCTTTCGGGACCAGGATCCCGGGGCGCGGCTTGCGGGTCTCTGGAATCCAATACGGCATCGGGCGTGGGTTTGTTCTTCTGAACGTCGCTTTCGGAGGGTGGGGCGGAATTGACATATTTGTCAAGGGTCTGGCTCAGTTCTTCGGTCTGGCCCTCGACCGTTCCGATGGCCAGGGCCTGGAGGACCTGCAGGTCCTCCAGGAGGCGCTGGCCCCGGCTGCGCCAGCGCGACAGCGCGGCGCCCATACGGTCCATCTGCTCCGAGGCCGCGGCGTTGAGGCCGGGGTGAAGCTGGATGGCGCCCGTGGTCAGGCCGAGGGCCAGGAGGACGATGCCGGCCCGCCTCTTTGCTCTGGACACACCGTCGAGCGAGAAGGAAAGCGGGGCCCTGGTCGATCGCACGCCGATGATCTCGAGAGGGGCTTGAACCAGGGCGCGCGCCGGCGCCTCCAGCAGGGACTTGAGATGGAAGTCCACCACCGAACATTCCCGGCAGCTCTGCAGGTGCTGGGCCACGTCCTGGGCCAGCGGCTCCGAGAGGAGGGATTGCCGGTAGTCGGACAGGAGCTCCCGCGGGCGCCGGCATTCCGTCCGGGGAATGGGAAGGCGGGTGAGGGTGGCGACCTGCTCCATCCGCGCCTTGTGGGCCAGGTGGCGCGCGCGATCCTCCGACGACCCGAGGGCCACGCCCAGGTCCTCGTAGGTGGCTCCCCACGCGTTCAGGAAGAACAACAGGATGGCCGACTCCTTGGGATTACTCGACTCCAGCCGGGTGGGAGACGGCCGGTCTCTGCGGGTCCACTCGGCCAGGGCCAGGCGACGCAGCAGCGCGTCCGCATATGGCGACTTGAGCCCGCTCTTCCGGATGTCCTTGAGGAGGTCCCGGGCCAGGGCCAGGGCCTTGACCTCATCGTGGCACAGGTCGAAGGCGCAGGTGTAGGCGAGGGCATCGACGGGCGCACCCTCACCGGGGCCCGTCGCGGTCGCGTCGAGCCTTTGGCCGGCCGGCCAGGATTCAATAGCCTCGTTCGTCAACCGACAGGAAGTTTTCCTCTCATGAAAATTGTCCAGACGGCAGGTGCCAAGCGAGAATACGCGCTTGCGGGTCGAGATTGTTCCCGTTTTGCTTCGGAGAAGATTCCTCCTCGACCGCCCCCGGCCCCCATTTCACCCAAGATCATGAACAGCGCACTCCGACTCACCTCTGGCGTCGCTCTGGCGGCCCTTCTGCTCTGGCTCGCCACCCGCGGGGTCAATTCCCACGAGCTGCTCGAGGCCATGGCCCACGCGCGGCCGCTCCCCCTCATCCTGCTGGTGGTGCTGACCGTGCTCATGTACGCCATTCGGGCCATGCGGTGGAGGCTCCTCTTCCCTTCGCTCCAGGATGCCCCGATCTTCGATCTGTTCGCGATCACGAATATCGGCTTCATGGCCGGCCTTTTCCTCCCGCGCGCGGGAGAAATTGTGCGGCCGTACCTGGCCGCCCGAAGGTACAAGGTCGGAGTGAGCGCGGGCCTGGCCTCGATTGTTCTGGAGCGTCTGATCGATCTGATCACCGTTTTGTTCCTCCTCGCCCTGTATATGTTCGTGCTCCCGAGGCCCGCGGCCGAGCGATCCGACGCCCTCATGACCACCCTGCGCGCGGGAGCGGGGCTGGTGTTCCTGGTGGCTCTCGCCGGCCTGGGTTTTCTGGCCGCCCTCAGAGTCGAGGGCGGCCCGGCCCGGCGTCTCCTTGACTGGACTCTGGGCCTCCTGCCCACAGTCCTCGGGGGCAAGGTTCGCGCCCTCGTGGGCTCGTTCATCTCCGGCCTCGAGGTGTTCGGGTCCTCACCCGCCCAGTGGGCCCGGCTTGTCGGCGAGTCCCTCTTGCTGTGGGTCAGCATCGGCGTCGTCGTCCACATGAACTCGATCGCGTTCGGCTTCGACATTCCTCTCCAATCCGCGTTCCTGATCATCGCGTTTCTGACCGTAGGGGTGGCCATTCCCACCCCGGGGATGATCGGCGGATTCCACGCGTCCTACACTCTCGCCCTCACCGCCATATATGGGGTGGATCAGGGGAGGGCGGTGGCCGCCGGCCTCGTCCTTCACGTCCTGCAGAATCTCCCCGTGCTGATTCTAGGCATCGCGTTTCTGGGTCGGGAAGGATTGTCGTTCGGCGCCATGAAACAGATCACGCAGCGCCCCGGGACACCGGCCCCCGGCCTCCCGCCCACCACGGGCTGCTAGGGCGTCGACCCCTCAATGCTTGACGTAGCCGAGGCCTGACCGCCGCAACCGGAGGGCGCCCCTTCGGTTCCGGCCAGGCCGCGGAGGCCGCCCGCCGGGGTAAGCTTAGCCACAATATGCGGTGTCCTTTTTGCGAGAGCCTGGAAGATAAGGTTGTGGACTCCCGCGAGAGCAGGGAAGGGGAAGCCATTCGCCGCCGGCGCGAATGCCTCAAGTGCGGCAAGCGTTTCACTTCCTATGAGCGGATCGACCAGGTTCCGCATCTTGTGGTCAAGAAGGACGGCCGCCGCGAACGCTTCGACCGCAACAAAGTCATCGGCGGCCTGATGAGAGCCTGTGAGAAGCGGAATGTCTCGATCAACGCCATCGAAGAGATGGCGGCCAAGGTCGAGCAGATGGTTCAGGAGAGCCCCGATCGCGAGGTCCCGACCGACAAGATCGGCGAGTACCTCATGGAGCGCCTGCGTCAGGCCGACAAGGTGGCCTTCGTGCGCTTCGCCTCGGTCTACCGCGACTTCAAGGACGCCTCGCAGTTCATGACCACGCTCAAGAACCTGCTGGATAATTAGGGCAGCGCCGGACAACCGCCCTTACCGGCGCTGCCCGTATCCCGGCGAAAGCCCTGATCCAGCTAACGAACGATCTCCGCCGTTGGCGAAAGCCGGACCCAGCTCAGCGCAAGCCGGGATCCACCCCCAGCCACCCCGTCGCATTGTCCAGACGCGAGGCCCCAAAATGAACATTCCCCGTTTCTCTCTCTCGATCCTCCTTGCTGCCTCGGCGCTCATCGCCCCTACTGCGGTCGCCCAATCGCCCGCGCCCCGCCCGGCCCCCGCGACCGCCCGGCCCATCGACGCCATCATGAAAGCGCCCTTCGTTCTGGAGCTTTCGGCCGCGCCCGCCCGGGGGGCCATCGCCTTCGTGCTCAAGGAAGAGGGGCGGCGCAACATCTATGTGGCCGAACCGCCAGCCTACGCCCCGAAGAAGCTCACCTCGTTCGACCAGGACGACGGCATGGAGGTGACGGAGCTGTCATGGTCGAAAGACGCCCAGGCCTTGCTCTTTGTGCGCGGCGGCGATGCGAACCGCCGGGGCGAGCGGCCAAACCCGGTGTCCTATCCGGCCGCGGTCAAGCAGCAGGTCCAGCTCATCAATCTGGAGACCGGGGATGTTCGTCTGGTGGGCGAGGGCCATGGGCCGCAATTCTCGGTGAAGGGCGATCAGATCCTGTTCGTCTCGGCCCAGGGTGAGTTGTACGGTGCGCCCGCGGCGGGCGGAGACGCGAAGTCGATCCTGAAGGTTCGCGGGGGCATGTCCCAGGTGACCCTGTCTCCGGACGGCCGGCGGGTCGCATTCGCGAACCGCCGGGGTGATCACGGATTCATCGGGGTCTACGACCTGGAGACGCAGACGGTGATGTTCCCCGATCCTTCCGTGGACACCGATTCCAATCCGGTTTTCTCGCCGGACGGCACGCGTGTCGCCTTTCTGAGAGAGCCGGCCGACTCGCTCTCGCTGCCCTTTGCTCCCGTGCGCGAGGGCGAGCCCTGGTCGATCCACACCTACGATTTTCGAAGCGGCGCCGCCCGCGAGGTGTTCCGAGCGGACCGCGGCCGCGGGAGCG
>JAQBHL010000338.1:0-8236 GCA_032127745.1 Acidobacteriota bacterium | reverse complement strand
TCACATGGGAGCGCCGATGCATCCCGGATCGCCGCGTTGCTCGTCGTTGCATATGCTGGATATGCGGCCTCCTCGGCGCCTTGCGCTCCGGGCGCCTCGACACTCGCATGTGCCACGTACTTGTGAGGCAGGACACTAGCCGGTGCCTTCGCAGTTGGCGCCGGAGGGAGGCTCGGGCGCCTGCGCTGGATCTCGGAGAACCTGCGGACGGCGAGTTGCGATTACGGTACGCTCATCACTTCGCGGGAGGTTGAATGCCTTCACCGGCGGATTCGGGCACCCACTCAACGGATGAGACCGCGGTCAAGCCGACGGAGGCGCGTGTCGATTCCACGGTGCGGTTCACGCCCGGCCCATGGTTGGCCGGCCGCTGCCGGATCGTCTCGCCACTGGGCAAGGGCGGCATGGGCGAGGTCCACCGCGCCGACGACATTCGCCGGGGTCATTCGGTCGCCCTGAACTCCCTTTCCGCATCCTTCCCGGCGGACTCGTCTTGTTGAAGTTCCTGCCCTTCGTTTTCAAACACCTGGGCGCCACGCGGGTGCGCACGGCCAGCACCATTGTGTCGATGGCGCTGTGCGTCTTTCTCTTTTGCACGCTGCAAACCGTGCTCGCCCATTTCGACGACTTCATAGAAGGCCGGAGCCCCAGACGCCTGGTCACGCGCAACGCAGTAAGCATCATCAGCGTGATCCCCCTCACCCACGGGCCCAGGATTCAGGCGGTGTCCGGGGTGAAGCGAGTGGCCGCCGTCATTGCCTTCGGAGGAGTGTTGCCCGCCCGCAGGGAAGGCAGGGTGGACTCGGGAAAGGCGGGTGAGACCGACTGGACGGCGGTGTTCCAGAACCTCGCCGTCGACGCGGAGCCGTACTTCGCCATGAATCCCGAAGTCATGGTCGCGCCCGACCAGTTTCGCGACTTCATGCGCGACCTGCGCGGTTGCGTGATCGGACGACAACTCGCCCACAAATTCGGCTGGAAGATCGGCGACCATTTCTTTCTCCAGAGCTTCATTCCGGGCCTGCGCAAGAAAAGCGGACCCTTCGAGTTCACGGTGCGCGGATTCATCGACACCGACCTCCAGAAGTTTCCCGGCACCGAAACGAACATCATGGTCTTCCATTTCAAGTACCTGATCGAAAGTCTGGACAATATGGATCAGACGCAGTTCTTCCTGGTGGAGATCGAGGACCCCGCGCGCACCGCCGAGATGGCGGCGGCGATTGACATGCTCTTCGAGAACTCCGCCGACGAGACCTTGACCGAAACGGAGAGCGCGTTCTCCGCCGGCTTCATCTCGCTGGTCGGTGACCTGAGTGTTCTCATCAACGGGATCGGGCTCGCGGTATGTTTCACCATCCTCCTGGTCACCGCCAACACCATGAGCATGGCGGTGCGGGAGAGGCGAAAGGAGATCGCGGTCCTGAAGACGGTGGGTTTCGGGAGCGGTCAGGTGATGGGATTGATCCTGAGCGAGGCCCTGATCCTTGGTCTCGCCGGTGGCGCCCTGGGCATTCTCGGCACCCATTGGGCGCTTCTAGCCATGAACAGCGCTCCCGGGCAGACCCTCCTCGCCATTTCATACCTGGAGCTCCAGCCGGCGGTGGCGCTTTTGGGGGTGAGCGTTGCCCTGGGCCTCGGCTTCGCTGCGGGCTTCGTGCCCGCCTGGGGCGCCTACCGGGCAAAGGTCACGGAAATGTTGAGGAGTGTCTGAGGTGGCGCTGCCCCTGCGCTACAACATCCGGAGCGTGATTGAACGCTGGCCGGTGGCTCTTCTCGCCATCTTCGGCATCGGCCTCGTGGTGGCGGTGTTCGGGGTGCTCATGGCCATGTCGCAGGGATTCGCCGCGGCGCTGCGGGGCACGGGCCGGGCCGACAACGTCATGATCGTGAGCCGCGGCTCCAACTCGGAGGTGACCTCCCGCGTGGTCATCGATGATCGCAACGCGATTCTTCAGCATCTGCCCGAGGTTCGGGCCAAAGATGGCACCCGCCTCGTCTCCTGGGAGGGGGTTTCGGTGATGGCGCTGCCGCGAAAGTCCGACGGACGGCGGTCCAACGTGGTGCTGCGGGGGGTGACACCGCAGGCGTTCCTGGTGCGGACCGGGATTCAACTGACCGCCGGCCGGCGTTTCACTCCCGGCCTCGACGAGGCGATTGTGGGGAGAAGAATCATGGACACCGTTCGCGGTCTCGAGGTGGGCGGCATACTTAGATACCGGCGCAAGGAGCTGCGGATCGTGGGCGCCTTCGAGTCGGCGGGCGCTGCTTTCGAAAGCGAGATCTGGGTGGATCTCGAGATGTTGCGCGCCTTCAGGCGGGGGACGGGATCGAACTCAGTGGTGGTCCGCGTGGCCGATGAGGCGCAGATCGCGGAACTCGACCGCTGGATGAGAGTCCAACCCAACATGTCATTGAAGGCGGTTTCGGAGCGGCAGTATTACGAAGACCAGGCGGGGCCGGTGGCGAATACGATCAAGGTCCTCGGCGGACTGGTCGCGGTGGTCATGGGAATAGGTGCGGTGTTCGCGGCCATGAACACGATGTACCGGGTCGTCGCTTCGCGCACCCGAGAGATCGGGACACTGCGGGCAATCGGTTTCTCGCGCGGGGCGATCCTCTTTTCGTTCGTCGTCGAGTCCGCGGTCCTCGGCGTGGTCGGCGGTGCGCTCGGGTGCCTCGTCGCCTCGACGCTGCACGGCTATTCGACCAGCACGTCCAACCTGCAGAGCTTCAGCGAGGTCGCATTCGCTTTTCGCATCACGCCCGCGATCATCGCTGCCAGCATGGGCTTCGCACTCACAATGGGCGTTCTGGGCGGCCTGCTCCCCGCGGCCCGCGCAGCCCGGCTGCCCATCGCGGAGGCGGTACGTCAGGATTGATAGCCCCGGCAGGCGCGGTGGCCACCTGGTCCTTGGCCACCTGGTCACTGCCCGGTGAGGGTGCGCTCTGACATATGTGAGGATGGCCTTGTCCATGAATGATGCGGCTAGACTCGCGCAGCGATGGCGGAGGACCGCTGCTCGCTCATTGGAGGGATCCATGCCTCGTGGTCACGCTCCGGCGACCGGTTTTCCTGCGGCTTGGCCCGCCGCCATCCGCGCCGTCCTGCTCCTGGGCCCGCTCTTTGCGGCGGGTGCGGCCTCGGCCGGCCAGGTTTCTCCGGCCGCCGAGCCGGCGCGACCGCTCCGTCCGGCGGACCTGAGCACTCTGCGCGAAGTCAGCGAACCGCGGATCTCGCCCGACGGGCTCTGGGTGGCGTACACTGTGGAGACCACCGACACCACGCTCGACGAGCGCAGCACCGACCTGTGGATGACGCGCTGGGACGGCAGCCGGACTGTCCAGCTCACCTACTCGAAGCAGAGCGAAAGCCACCCGCGTTGGAGCCCCGATGGCCAGGGGCTGGCGTTTCTGTCCGATCGCGGCGAGGGGGACGATCCGAAGACCCAGGTGTGGCTGATGGACCGTGCCGGTGGCGAAGCGCGCAAGCTCACCAAGCAGCCCGGCGGCGTATCGGACTTCGCCTGGTCGCCCGACGGCGCGCGTCTCGCTCTGATCGCCACGGATCCCGATCCGGATGAGGCGTCCGCCGCGGAGGGCAAACCGGAGGGCGGCAAGAAGAAAACGCCCAAGCCGATCGTGATCGACCGCTACCAGTTCAAGGAGGACGTGAGCGGCTACCTGCTGCACCTGCGGGACCATCTCTATGTGTTCGACCTCACCACCTCGAAAGCCGAGCTTTTGACCCCGGGCGACTTCGATGAGGCCCTGCCGTCCTGGTCGCCCGACGGCAAGAGAATCGCTTTTTCGTCGAAGCGGGGCGGCGACCCGGACCGTCACGAGAACTGGGATGTGTTCGTAATCGAGGCGAGAGCGGGGGCCGCGTCCCGAAAGCTCACGCGTTTCGAAGGGGCCGACAACGATCCCGCGTGGGGGTCTCCTCCGGCCTGGAGTCCCGACGGAACCCGGATCGCCTACCTGCAGGGCGGCCCGCCGAAGTATCGCGACTACGACCCGCCGCAACTCGCGGTGATCCCCGCCGCGGGCGGTGAGCCGCGGCTGCTGACCCCGACCCTGGACCGCGCGGCCAGCGCGCCGGCCTGGTCGACGGATGGGCGCTCCGTATCGTTCCTGCTCGAGGATGACCGCAGCGTGGTGCTGGCCCGCGTTCGCGCGGACGGAGGTGCGGTGGAACGCCTCACCCCGACCGAGGGCGTCACCCTCGCCTTCGACCTTGGACCCGAAGGCCGGTTGGCCATTCTCCAGACCACCGCGCTGAAGCCGGCGGAGGTGGTGGCCCTGGAGCCCACGGGCATGAGGCCGCTGTCGAAGCAGAACGAAGGTCTTCTCAAATCGTTCAGCCTCGGCGCGGTCCAAGGCGTCGAATGGAAGAGCGGCGACGGAACCGAGGTCCACGGTCTGCTCTTCAAGCCCCCCGGCTTCCAACCGGGGCGTCGCTATCCAACCATTGTCTACATCCACGGCGGCCCGGTGGCCCAGGACCAGTTCGAGTTCGACGACATCCGGCTGTTCCTGGCCGGGGACGGCTATCTGGTCTTCGCTCCCAACTACCGCGCCAGTTCAGGCCGCGGCCGCGACTTCTCGCGAGCCATCTACGCCGACTGGGGCCACCTCGAGGTGCAGGACGTGCTCGCGGGGGTCGACGCCCTGGTGGCCCGGGGCCTCGCCGACCCGGAGCGGCTGGGCATCGGCGGCTGGAGCTACGGCGGGATGATGACGGACTACACCATCGCCACCGACACCCGCTTCAAGGCCGCGGTGAGCGGGGCCAGCATCGCCAATCAGATCACCGGCTACGGCACCGATCAGTATGTGCGGCAGTACGAGGGAGAGTTCGGTCCGCCCTGGAAGGGCATCGACCTTTATCTGCGCAGCTCCTACCCTTTCTTCCACGCCGACCGCATCAAGACGCCGACCCTCTTCCTGTGTGGGGAGCGAGACTTCAACGTCCCCTTGATCAACTCGGAGCAGATGTACCAGGCTCTGCGCAGCCTGAACGTGCCCACCAAGCTCGTGATCTACCCCGGCCAGCACCACGGCCTCGCCAAGCCGAGCTATCGGCAGGACAAGCTGGAACGCTATCTGAACTGGTTTGGCTCCTACCTCAAGCCGGAGGCGGAGCCGATCGCGAAGCCATGATGAGGGGCCTCTTGCTGGCTCTTCAGCAGCCCTGAGGGTTGAGGATAGGAATGTCCTTCATCAGGGAGACGAATAGGATGATGGACATTTCCCGGCTCAGCAGGTTCCTCTTTGGCCTCGCTCTGGCGTTCCTGTTGATCTCGGTGGCGATGGACCTTGTTCCCGCGCGCGAAGAACCGGATCTGGATCGCGACCAGCGCTATTCGGGGACGGAGCCGTGGGCGGTTGCGAACGTGCGTCCCGGAGATGCTTTGACCGCGCACCTGGCCAGACTGGGTGCGCCCGATCAGGATCGCACCTCATCCTCCGGGCGCGGGGTCGAGTGGACCAGACACGGCGATTTGAAGCTCTCCGTGAACCGGGAGGATGAGATCTTCGACGTCTGGGGTCGGTCCCTCACCGCCGGTCCAGCCACTCTGATCCAAACCGGACTCTCTCAAGTAGAGGTCGAGCGGATTCTTGGCCGCGGCGAGGTACGGCGGTCTACTCAGCCGGGCAGCGGTGTTATCTCCCTGGGCTCAAAGGAAGTCGCCCGAATCCTGAGTTACGAGAACGATGGGGTTCGCTTCGAAATCACCCTGCAGGAGGACTCGGTGAAACACGTGCGAGCGGTGAAGATCACTTCGGCGAAGTGAGCCTTCCTTGCTTCCTCTGGCCGGGCTCGCCGGTTTACTCCTCTTTTGTTCGAACGAAAGCGCCGGCGACGTTGAATCGCCGGTGCAAAAGAGGAGATGCCCGCCGCGGCTTGCCAACCAGCGAAAGCGAACAAAGTAGCGCCGGGCGTGGCCCGCAGAGGTCTTGACCGCGTTCGGGCCGTGATCGGGGTCAGGTCCCCAGGATGCGGCGGGGCAGAAGAGGGTTCAGGTGCATGGTGAGGTCGTACACCGAGCTGCCACAGGCCGCGGCCAGGTCGTCGGGACGCGAGCCGTCCTGCGCATCGAAGAACGTGGCCACGTCGCCCACTCTCACCCGGGGCTCGGGCCCGATCTCCACGATGGAGTGGCTGGCCGAAACGGTGGCGATCAGCGGATAGAGCTCGCCGCCGATGCGGACGCGACCGCCCTTGGCGGCCACGCGCGGCAGACCGTCGGCGTGACCCAGGGGCAGGGTGGCCACAAAGACGTCCCGCGTGGCCACGTAGGCGCGGTTGTAACCGGCGCTCTGCCCCGCCCGCAGCGGCTTTACATAGGCCACCCGCGCCTTGAGGCTCACCGCCGGCCGCAGGTCGAGGAGGCCCAGGGACCGAAACGGCGCCTCGGAGTAGCAGCCGAACAGGGCCATGCCCGGGCGCACCATGTCCAGGAAGGCGGCCTCGTTCTGGAACAGGGCGAAGCTGGAGGCCGCGTGGCGCCTTCCCGTCGCCACCCCTTCGGCCAGCAGCGACCGGCAAAGCAGCTCGAATCGGCCGAGTTGCTCCCGGTCGAACTCGGGGTCTTCCGTGAAGGTCATCATCACGCCTTCGATGCGGAGTGAACGGCGCCCGGCCAGGTCGCGAATGAGAGGCGCCGCGGTCTCGTGCGGAATTCCGACCCGGCCGATCCCCGTGTCCACGCAAACGTGCAGCGGGATGGAGCGCCCATGGCGTTCCGCCACGCGCTCCAGCATGTCGCCGATGGGGGTGTAGACCATCGGGGTGATGTCGCGCGCCGCCGCCTCGTCCAGCGCGGCCTCGTCGAAGGGCCCCATGAGCAGGATGGGCTTGCGCACCCCCGCCTCCCGCAGAGTCAAGGCTTCAGCCAGCTTGACCACCGCGAAGCCGTGGACGGCCGGCAGCGGCTCCAGGATCCGGCCCACGTTGGCAACTCCCAGGCCGTAGCCGTTGTTCTTGATGACGGCCAGGATGGGGCGCGGCTTTACCCGCGCGGCCACCTGGGCCACGTTGTGCCGCAGGTTCGCGGGATCGACCTCGATCCAGGGGTCGAAGGACGAGTCTTTCACCGCTGGGGCCGGGGCCGAGGCCGCGCGGGCCGCGCTTGCCCCGGGCAGGAGCACCGAAGCGCCCGATTGCAGGAAGGACCGTCGAGGGAGAGGCATCATGCGCGGAGGGTATCACCGCGGCGGGAGAGAGGGGAGGGGGACTCCTAGAGTTTGAATACCCGCCTGGCGTTCTCCGAACGAACGGCATCGCAATCGGCCTTCGGCAACCGGGCCGTGTTTTCAAGGGCGCCTTTCGTGTCGTGCACCTGGTGCGGCCAGTCGGTCCCGAACATGACGTGATCGGAGCCGACCACGGAGATCAGGTATTTCAGGGCGCCGAGGTTGTAAGTGATGCTGTCGTAGTAGATATGGCGCAGATAATCGGTGGGCTTGCGCTGCATCTGTCGCCGGGCCGGAATTTCCACTTCATCGCCCTTTTCAAAACGGCCCACCAGGTAGGGCAGGGTGCCGCCGCCATGCGAGGCGATAATCTTGAGGCTGGGGTATTGATCGAAGAAGCCTTCGAAGATCATCCTGGTGATGGCCAGGGTGGTGTCGAACATGAAGCCGACGGACCAGCTCAGGTCGAACTTGGTCATATCCATCATGTCGACACCCGGCGGGTCGGTGGGATGCACCAGCACCGGCAATTCGCGCCGGTCGATCTCGGCCCAGATGGGCGCGAACATCGGATCCGTGAGGCTGCGGCCGGAGACATTGGCGAGCACCATGACGCCCAGGGCGCCGTGGTCACAACTGCGGGCCAATTCGGCGATCGCGGCCGGTGGATATTCCCAGGGCAAAGAGGTGAACCAGCGAATGCGATCCGGGTAGGTCGCCTGGGCGCGGGCCATCGTGTCGTTCGACTCCGAGGCGGCGCGGCAGCTGATGTCTTCGTTGCCCCAGTACACATTGGGACAGGTGAGCGAAACGATCGACACGTCGATGCCCGCGGCGTCCATGTGCTTGATGCGCAGGCCGTAGTCGAAGTGACCCCGCTGGGGAATGACCACCGGGGTGTGGCCACGGAAGATCTCCTGCTGACCGTCGGGCCGGGTCTTGATGTTGTAGAGGCCGCCCTCCTGCTTGAGAAGTTCCAGCCATTTCGCGGTGAACATGTGGGGTGTGGACGTCGATTACGGTCATGCGTTGGGTC
>JAQBHL010000337.1:0-3432 GCA_032127745.1 Acidobacteriota bacterium | reverse complement strand
ACCCCGCGTGTTGGAGGCAAGGCCCGCGCCCGGAGCCGCCTTCAAGGTCGTCGCGCTAAGGATGGCCCGCTGCGCGGGCCGTTGTCTTTGAGGCTCCTCCTACATAAGTCACGTTCTCGGACACGCACGCCTCGACACGCGTTGTCGGCTGGCTGTCGCGGTCGGCTGCCGGAGGCCGCCGCCGTGGCACGCGAGCGCCGCGCGGCCGGCGGGGCGCCGTCATGAAGCGCGCAGGTCGCGTTTGTCGTGTTGCGGCCTCGGGGCTACGCGCCCGAGCCCTTGTCGCGTTTCGTCTGCGGTCCGCTTCGCGGTCCTTGCCGTCGTGGTCGGCCTTGCGGCTTCGGGCCGCAAGGCCTCGCCGCTGGTCCGTGCGCGCTTCACGCCGGCGCCCCACTGTTCGCGCGCCCGCGTCATCAATATGGAGGCCGAGGCCTCGCGTGGTCGTTGTCCTTGGTCCCAGCCGTCGTGCCCGTGCTGCGGGCTCCTTCGTCGCCTCAGCCCGCGCCCGCCGTCTTCTCGGCCGGGTTGCGTGGTGGGGCCTCGGCGTTTCATTCCTGAAGCGCTCGCTCCGGGCAACGCCCGCGCCATCGGCCATCTCAAACGGCCTGGGGCCGCTGTCACGGTCCTTGCTTTTCTGCGCTCGCGACACCGCGTTGGGCTTCGCTACGCCCGCCTCTTTGGGTGAGAGGCGGACTCCGCTACGCGCGATCTTGGCAGGTTGGGAGCCGGTCGGGAGGAACGGAATCAGTTAAGTGAAAAGTGGCGCGATCGTGGCGGGGTCAATCGGCTTGGCCCTGGTGCGGACAGCGTGAGCGCTCTTAGGCGCTCACGTAACGGATTCCGGCATCGCCAGCCACCGATTCCAGTTCAGACCGGCCACCGATTCCGGCTGGAACCAGCCACCTACCCGTTTTTTCGGTAGGACTCACGAGCCAGGTGGCTCAGGAGGCTCTGCTGAGGAAGGCGTCGATGGTGTTGAGGAGCGCGCGCTGATCTTGAGGGGAAAGGCGATCAAGTTTCTCGATTCGTCGCATGAAGCGCCGATCCGGGGTCTTTCCGCTCTTCTTCTGTTTCTCGCGGCCGAGGATCTCGTCCGGAGTTGATCGAAGAATCTTGGCGAGGGCGGCAAGCATTGCCGCGTGGATACGGACGACACCGTTCTCGTAGTCGGACACGGCTGTTTGATTGAGGCCGAGTTCTTTGGCGAGCTCGACTTGGGTCATGCCCTGTCGTTTTCGCAACTCTCGGATTCTGGAACCGATCGCGGTTTCATCTATGGGTGCGACGAAGGTCTTACTGGTTCCTGGCAAGTGCGGGGCCTCCTGAGGAGAGCCAGTATAGGAAGGGCTTGACGAAACTATGGTCATCGCACATATACTATTCATCAGTTCAGGCCCTTGACAAGGTTTCCGTGGAGGCCCTCTTCGAATCTTTGGGAGAGCGAAGGGGGCCTCCTCCACTCCCAAAGGAAATGTCCATGCACGTGACGAAGGCCGGAATCGATCGCATTAGGTCCGCGAATCCTTTGGAGGCCGTCCTGGCCGACCGAGGGATTGAGCTCAAGAAGAAGGGCCGGGTGCTCGTGGCTCGGTGTCCGTTCCACGAGGAGAAGACGGCTTCATTCACCGTGACGCCTTCGAAGGGGCTTTATCACTGCTTCGGCTGTGGCGCCCGTGGCGATGTCGTCGGATTCATCACCAAGCGGGACAAGGTGGGATTCCCTCGGGCTATGGAGATTCTGGCCAGACGGGCTGGGCTGGATTTGAAGGAGCTGATGGCCGAGCGGCCCATTGTGGCCAACGGGACGCCCCAAGGGCCGGCTGACGCCTTGGCCCAAAGCCAGGCTGGCGCGCCGCTCGACGGCCATGGCCATGAGGTGCCGCAGATCGAGACGGCGACCGTCGACTCATCAACGTCGCGGCGATTGCTCGCCTCGGTTGTCGAGCACTACCACCGGACGTTTTGTGAGCGGCCGGATGCTCAGGAGTACCTGAAGGCTCGAGGGCTCGTCGATCCGGAACTCCTCAAGGCCTGGAAGGTCGGCTATGCGGATGGCTCTCTCTTGAAAACTCTGCCCAAGAGTGGTGAGGTACGGGATGGGCTCGTTGCCCTGGGCGTGATCACGACTGAAGGCCGTGAGCTGATGGGCGGGTGCGTGGTCTTTCCAATTCCGGATCCACTTTCGTCCGCGTGGATCAACCTCTATGGCCGGGGCGTGAAGAGCGGTCGCCATTGCTACTTGCCGGGGCCTCTGCGTGGCATCTTCAACTTTCAAGCGGCCAGGGCGACTGAGGAAGTGATCCTCACCGAGTCGGTGATCGATGCTTGCTCGTTTCATCAGGCCGGCGTGAGGAACTCGATTCCGCTCTATGGCATCAACGGATTCACCAGCGACCACCTGGACTTGCTCAAACGTGAAGGCGTGAAGCGGGCAGTGCTCGCGCTGGACAACGACGAGGCGGGGCGCAGAGCCACGGACTCGATTAAGGAGAAACTGACGGCGGCCGGCGTTGAAGTCCGGGCCGTCGAGTGGCCCGATGGTGTGAAGGACGCCAACGAGGTGCTCGTGTCCTGGAGCGCGGATCTGCTGCGGGAGATTGCTTCGTGCCCCAAGGGCAGGCTGGCGCGCTCGGCCGGGCGTGCGCCCGGCCTTCTCGCAATGACGGTAGTGAATGGCCACCAGATCGAGGCTTTTGGGGCTGGCCAGGGCGAGGACGCTGCCGCCATCGACTCTTTTCCCTTAACTGATTCCGTAAAGGTTTCAAGCACTGCGCCTGTTGCTTCTTCCTCGTCAGCCTCGATTCTGACGAGTAAAGACGGGTCGATATTGCTGTCTCGTCACGGGCTCGATTTCTCAGCGCGTGTTCAGTCGACTTTGCTCGCCCGGCTGCGCGTCACCGTCAAGGTTTCTCGTGGCGATTCCTTCCACGTCGACTCGATCGACTTGTACGCATCGCGGGCTCGGTCTGAGTTTGCGAAGAAGGTGGAGAAAGTCCTCTCGGCCGAGGCGGCTCAAGTCGAGTCCGCGCTGCTCTCCCTGATCGTGGAATGCGAGCGCGTCGGTGAAGCTGACGGCGACGTGGTCGCGGCTCAGCCCGAGCCGATGAGTGAGAGCGAACGGCGCGAGGCTCTCGCCTTTCTGAAACGCCCGGATCTCCTCGACGAGGTTGGGCGAGACATGGATGCCCTTGGCTACGTGGGCGAGACATCCACCAAGATCCTCGGCTACCTGATCTCGGTCTCTCGGAAATCAGACGACCCGTGCTCGGCCATCGTGATCTCCCAGTCGGGTGCTGGCAAGAGCGCTCTCACCGAAGTGATCGAGAAGCTCACTCCACCTGAGGACGTGGTGCTCTTCACCAGGCTGACGCCGCAGAGCCTGTACTACACCGAGCCGGGTTTCCTCGATCACAAGCTCATCATGATTGAAGA
>JAQBHL010000336.1:0-3021 GCA_032127745.1 Acidobacteriota bacterium | reverse complement strand
ACGCACATCGTTGGCGACCGCACGTGATACCGGTCAGAACCGCGATGAAGGCCACGCGAAGCGAGAACCCAATCCCACCCATTGGGCGCCCAGGCGATGGCCGTCAGCGGAGGAGACGAACGCGGCTATGCGCAGCCGGCTGGGAATCGGAACGGGAGGAGCGGCGAGCCATTGGCCCAGAGAAGCGGAATCGACGGCGCGGCACGCCTCCGCCCCCTTCATGAACGACGATGAGGAGCGAGAAACCCGAACAACGGCGGAGGCGAACAGCGCCATGGCCAGGGGTCGCGACGAGTTCATGGCTAGCGCGGACACGAGTCCGGCGACGCCCACTACGCCGCGAGCGAAAGACTCGACGTCCCCCGTCCGCTCACCGCCGACCCCGTCGACGGCCAGAGCGACCCGGAGATTTCGCAGACGCCCTGGGGCGCTTTCGGGGGGGCGACGTGAGCCGCTGCCTTCGGGTCAAGATTTCGACCTCTTCGAGGCGCCAGCCGTCGTAACTCGTGGCCCCCTGGGACACCAGGAGGCTCACGCCCATGGCTGCGCGTCCACCAAGGTCGAAACCGAGCCGGGCTCGGCCGGGGTGGATGAGGAGCTGGTCGACGACTTGAAGGGTGTGGGCGTCGTCGAATCGCGCCAGTTCCGTCCAGCTGCCGTCCGGGTTGCGCCCGGCCACGCGAAAGCGGGTCGGGAAGGCGCTGTTCCGGCCCAGCGGCAGGACCAGCGAGTCGAGCTCCAGGGACGCCCCGCCGAAGGTCACCTCCCAGAACTCATCCCCGTGGAGGGGACGAGGAACACTCCACGCGGTGTCGGGATCACCGTCGGCGGCGAGAGCGGCATCGCCTTCCTTGGCCCGGTAGTACCAGGAACGGTTCGGGATGGGGTTACCGGAAGGCAGGGGTGCGGCCGCCCAGGGCGATGCGGGGCGGATGCGGTAGACGTCCTGCCCGCGGTTCACTCCCTCCCGCAGCGATTCGCCAAGGAAGCGCGCCAGTAGAGACAGCCGGCCCCGGGCCACCACGTCGGCGATGCCGGCGTCCATTGCCTCCGCCCCCGGGCGGTCGCGATGGACAACGACGGTATCCACCCCCACACGGTCGAAGACCTGGAGGCTCATCTCGGATGGGAACTCGGAGGCAGCGCGCCTCAGGATCTTGGTGAGGAGCGGGGGGTACGAGACGTAGCCGTGGATGATGGGCTTCCAGTGATACGTCGAGAAGTACTCTTCCAGCGACTCCTTCCGTATCAGCCCTTCACCGTGGATAGGCACCTCGGCGAGGGCCTTCACCTCCTGGGTCGCGAGCCAGCGGTAGACCTTCGGGACCTGATCTCCCACCGGGACACGCTCGTTCACCGGCATCACCGAAAGGTGTTCGAGGGGCACCAGCACAGCGGCCACCGTGGCCAGGAGTCGGGATCTCTGCTGCAGGAGGGCCACGCCCCGAGCCGCCAGCAGCGCGACGAACAGCATGGCCACGAGGCCGAGGCGCTCGGGAATGCGCATAAACTCGAACGCCGGAAGGGCATGGAGCAGCCGGTAGGGCCCCGGACCCAGGGCCTGGCCGAAGGCCACCACGTCCCGGCCGAGCGACAGCCAGACGAAAACGACGACCATGCCCGCCGCCATGGGGACCCACAACCGGAAAGGAACGAGCCCGGACGGATTGCCCTCGTCTCGCCTCTTGATGGTCGATCCGACCGCCAGCAGGGCGAGGCCCAGGGCTGCGAAGCCGACGAAGTGGGGTCCGCGTTGCTGGAGCGTGACCTTGGCGCCCATGGGCCCGTACATGATGTTTCCTGGGGAGGTCGAAACGTAGTGCTGGAGGTCGATCCCCACCGGTGTCTCCCGCACATAGTCATAAGCGCTCGCGGCCCGGGAGTATGGGATGACGATGGGCAGGAAGAGAAGACCCGCGACCAGGGCCGGGGGCAGGAGCCCCGGCACGCGTCTCAGGGTCAAGCGGAAATCAATGACGGCAGAAGCAAGGGTCACAAGGACGAGGATGAGAACCGCGTAGACCACGTTGTAATTGTCCGCCAGCCCTTGGAGCAGCATCAGGCCGCCCAGGCGCCACGCATGAAGGCGCTCGCCTCCCCGCAAGTAGGCCAGGAGTTCCGCGATGGCCAGGGGCCAGAAGCCGTGAAAGACGACATTCACACGGGGAGCCTCGTTGATCTGGTAGGTGTGAAAGCCGTAGAGGGCGCCCGCCACCCAGGCGGGTAACGGTCCCAGACCGAGTACGCGGGCCAGATACCTTCCGCTCATCGCCGCGAAAACCAGAGCGAAGCCGGTGACGAGGTTGGCCGCGAGGACGGGGTTCCCGGTGGCCCAGATCAGGGGGGCGGCCAGGATCGATGGCAGGAGGCGGTGGGTGTCGAAGAGGGAGGCGCCCTGGTGGGGGTAAAGGAGATTGGCGTCGAACAACTGGAGCGGATCGTGGAAGAGCTGATGCGCGTTCCAGGCCATGAAGTAGACGGTATCGAGCGAGTCGCCCACGTATGCGATCGTATCTGCGGGGCTCAGCGACAGCGGCAGAAGACTGGCCACGAGCAGCGCGAGGTAGCTCAGGAACGCAATGGGAGAGCGTTCGAGGAGGGCGCGGGTCTGAAACATGGAAAGCGGAGGCCAGCCTAGCAGGTTGGTGAAATAGTGGGATCGATGCGCGAAGGTCACGCCGTCCACGCGCGGTACTCCCTTGTTCGCGTTCACCAGTGGGGCCCAGCAAGCAATTCCTTAGCACCCGTGTCCATAAAGACCCCAGAAACGATGCGTCCCTTCCGCCTTCGCCTTCACATCCGCGCGCTCTACTCCCGCGGACTGGTGAGCATCTGCGGCGAGTGGGAGACGACCGACGAGGCGACCCGATCGAGACCCGTTTCGAGCCGCGATCGAGAGGCCCGGTTATTCTTCCCTTGGGTCGGCAGTCGAGGGCGGTCGGACCAGGGAGCATTCAATCCAGAAACCATGAGGCAAAGAAGAATGAAGATGGTCGGCAGAGCCGTTCTCGCACTCTCGCT
>JAQBHL010000335.1:0-2621 GCA_032127745.1 Acidobacteriota bacterium | reverse complement strand
GTGGGTATGACAGGCGGGGGGCAACGTCTCCCGGGACAAACCGATTCTCAATCCGGAAGATGTAAGCGGCCTGAAGGTGCGAGGCGCCGGGAAATCGATCGAGATCATGCTCAAGGCGGCCGGTGGTGCGATCGTCAGCATCCCGTCGGACGAAGCCTACAGCGCCCTGCAGTCCGGGGTGGCCGACGGACTCTGGACGTCCAGCGCTTCTCTCGTGAGCTTCCGGCTCTACGAGGTGGCAAAGCACGTGACCACGGCCCGGAACAAGACCTTCTGGTACATGTTCGAGCCGCTCCTGATGGCGAAGTCCACCTACGACAGCCTGACGCCGGAACAGCAGAAGATCGTCACGGAGGTGGGGGCTTCCCTGGAGCCGTTCGTGGTGAAATCCGCCAAGGAGGACGACCAGCGGGCGGCCGACGTGTACACCAAGGCCGGTGTTGCCGTTCACGACATGGACGAGGAGATGTTCGCGAAGTGGCGCAAGATTGCCGCGGAAAGCGCATGGAAGGATTTCGAAACGAAGGTCAAGGACGGGAAGCGCCTGATAGACCTGGCAGTATCGGTGAAGTAGCTCCGGCGGTACCGACATGCGGCGAGCCTGGGGGCCATTCCAGCTCGTGATGCGGCGGGTCAACCTCGTCATGGGCTATGGGAGTGCGCTTCTGATCGTATTTTCCACGGTCGCGATCTCGTTCGAGGTCGTGGCGCGCTATTTCTTCCGGGCGCCCCATGACTGGCACCTCGAGCTGAACATCTTTTTGCTGATCGCCTCGACCTTCATGGCCGCCGCGTTTACGCAGGAATGGCGCGCCCATGTCGGGATCGAGGTGCTGGAAAGCCTGCTGTCGCCCCGGTGGAACTGGTGGCGGCACCTGCTCGCCGACATCCTGTCGGCCGGGTTCTGCGCGTTTATTTCCTTCTACATGTGGCGCTATTTCTTCGAGGCCTGGGAGGGAGGTTGGGTGACCGACTCCATTTGGGCGCCCAGGCTCTGGATCCCCTATTTCTTCATGTCGCTGGGGATGACCACGCTGACCCTTCAGCTTATCGTTCAGATCATTGACGATCTGTTCGCTCCTCCCGTCCGAAAGGAGTAGCATGGACGTCTTCTCGATCGGGGTTCTCTACATCGGTTCCGCGTTGCTGCTGCTTCTCAGCGGCATCCCGATCGCGTTTGCCCTCGGGGGAGTCGCCGTCACGTTCATGTTTCTCTTCCTTCCCGCCAGCAACATCCAGATCATTGCCGAAACGATTTACGGCGAACTGAACAACTTCACGCTCCTGGCGATTCCCCTCTTCATCCTCATGGGTTCCGCGGTCGGCAAGACGAACGCGTCCGTCGACCTGTACGAATCGATGCACCGCTGGTTCTACTGGCTGCCGGGCGGCCTGGGCGTCGCCAACGTGGCGGGCTGTTCCATCTTCGCCGCCATGTGCGGCTCCAGTCCGGCCACCTGTGCGGCGATCGGCGGCATGGGCATTCCCGAGATGCGCAGGCGCGGGTATTCGCCGGCACTTGCATCCGGCCTGATCGCGGCCGGGGGGACACTCGGGATCCTCATTCCGCCCAGCATCACCCTGATCATTTACGGCATCATCGTCGAGCAGTCGATCGGGAAGCTGTTTCTTGCGGGGGTCATCCCCGGATTCCTTCTGGCGTTTTTGTTCTCCGTCTGGGTCGTGATCGCGTTCCTGCGGGAAAAGCGGCGCGCGCAGGCGGGACAGGGCGGCGAGCTGGCGAAAGAGATGCTCAGGGAAGAGAACTTCACGTGGCGGGAGCGGTTGGCAACCCTCCCGCGGCTTCTCCCGTTTCTGATCCTGGTCCTGGTCGTGATGGTGGCCCTGTACGGCGGCTTTGCGACCCCGTCGGAAGTGGCGGCGGTCGGCGCATTCGGGGCGATGGCGCTCGTCGCGATCGTGTACCGGACCTACCGGTGGAAGGACATCAAGGGGATTCTTGCGGGCACCGCCCGGGAATCGTGCATGATCATGATGATCATCGCCATGGCCTTCCTCTTCACCTATGTGATGAGCTATCTCCACATCTCCCAAAGCGCGACGGAGTGGCTCGTCGGATTGAAAATGTCGAGGTGGGCCTATCTGTTCTGGGTGAACATCCTGCTGCTCGTTTTGGGATGTTTCCTGCCGCCGGTGGCGATCATCCTGATGGTGACGCCGGTGATCATGCCGGGAATTCTCGCGCATGGGTTCGACCCGATCTGGTTCGGCATTGTGATGACGATCAATATGGAAATGGGGCTGATCACCCCTCCCGTCGGTTTGAACCTGTTCATCATCAACGGGATCGCGCCGGACATCCCGTTCCGGGAGATCATGTGGGGGGGTGATGCCGTTCATCGTCATCATGGCGATCTATATCGTGCTGCTCGCGATGTTCCCGGATATCGTGATGTGGCTTCCCGTTCGCCTGCTCGGAGCATGATTTTCCGAAGCCTTCCGTTCATCAACAAGGTCACGCTCCGACGCTTTTGCAAGGAGGGCCCCCAGGCGCAGGCCCGGGTGCCCCCCCGTCCGCGTTACTCCCCGTCCGTCAGAAGGTGCGTCTTCGCCAACTCCACCCATTCGGCGCCGCCAAGGATCCGCGCGATCCCCTCCAG
>JAQBHL010000334.1:0-2830 GCA_032127745.1 Acidobacteriota bacterium | reverse complement strand
TAAAGGCTCAGGTAGATCTCGAAGGACTTGTCGATGCTGTGGTGCTTGCCGAGGGCGGTGATCAGATCCACCTCACTGCCGTCCTGGCGCTCGATGGTCTTGGCGCTGGTGGAGAGAGTGGAGGGGTTTCCACAGGGGCCAGATGATCTGGAACGCGGTGTAGGTCTTGCCCGTGCCGGTGGCCATGACCAGCAGGTTGCGGTCCTGACCCTTGGCGATGGCTTCGACGGTCGCGTTGATGGCGCTCGCCTGGTAGTAGCGCGGCTCTTTGCCCGTCGCGTCGTCGTGGTAGTCCTGCAGGACGATGCGTTCTTCCTCAGGGTCGAGGCCCTTGAAGATCCGGTACTTCTCCCATAGCTGGGCCGGGGTTGGGAATTCATTGAGGGCGATGGTCTTCTCGATGTCGCCTTCGCCTTCCTTCAGGGTCTTGTCGTGGAAGACGAAGCCGTCTCCGTTTGAGGCGAAGACGAACGGAATGCCAAGAGTGGCCGAGTACTCCAGGCCCTGCTGCATCCCTGCGCCCATCGGGTGAAGGTTGTCCTTGGCCTCGACGATGGCGATGGGGATGTTCGGCTTGTAGTGGAGGATGTAGTCGGCGCGCTTGTCCTTGCCGCGCGTGACCAGCTTGCCGCGGACGATGATGCGGCCTTTCGTGAAGCGGACTTCTTCGCGGATCTGGGTGGTGAGGTCCCAGCCCGACTTGAGGATCGCTGGGGTGATGTACTTCGAGCAGATGTCTCGCTCGTTCAGGTCTTTTTTGTTCATCTCAGCGGCCCCTTGCCCCGTGGAGTTGTTGGGCAAAGTGTAGGCGATTGGGGCCGTCATCCGGCCAACGGACCCGAAACGGCATCCGGCCGTTCTACCCTGCGTCTACTCCCAACCCAACCAACGGGGATCCGGTTAAATGAGGAAGTCGAACGCGGGTTTCGGCGCGCTGCTAGTCGAGATCAAGGCCCGCATTCAATCGGGCCAGACACGCGCGCTGGTCGCCGTAAACCGAGAGCTGGTGCGCCTCTACTGGGACATCGGGCACATCATCCAACGTCGCCAGAAGGGTGAGGGCTGGGGCGCTGCCGTGATCCCACGGTTGTCACGCGCCCTTCACAATGAGCTACCGGAGTTGAAGGGCTTCTCCGAGAGAAACATCAAGCGGATGCTGGCGTTCCACCGGGAGTATCCCTCGTTGCAAGGACCGGTGGATGAAAACACGCTGCGGCCAGCCGCTCGAGCCCACAAGGTCGCAAAAGTGCCACCGCCCGTGGCACTTTTGCCTGAGTCCCTGTTGTGGTCGATCCCATGGGCGCACCACATCATCTTGATGGAGAAGGTCAAGGATCTGCCGGCACGCCGCTGGTACATGGAGCAGGCGTTGGCTCACGGCTGGAGTCGCGACATCCTCACCCTCCAGATCCAAGCCGCGGCCCACGCGCGCCATGGTCGGGGCACATCCAACTTTTCTACGCTCCTGCCGCCCCCGCAGTCAGACCTGGCCCAGCAGGCGCTCAAGGACCCCTACATTTTCGACTTCCTCACGCTGACGCACCCTTTCCAGGAGCGCGATCTCGAGACGCAGCTCGTGAGCCACCTGGAGAAGTTCCTGATCGAACTCGGCCAGGGCTTTGCATTCCTGGGCCGGCAGTATCGGCTCGACGTTGGAGGCGAGGACTTCTACGTCGATCTCCTTTTCTACCACGTGCGGCTCCGCGCTTTCATCGTGATCGAGCTCAAGAAGGGCGCTTTCAAGCCCGAATACGCGGGCAAACTGAACTTCTACTGCAGCGTGATCAACGACCGGCTGAAGCATCCGAGCGATCGATCGACGATTGGGCTGATCCTTTGCCAATCCCGCGATTCCCTGCTCGCGGAGTACAGCCTCAGTGGTATCGCGCAGCCGATTGGCATCTCGACATACCAACTGACCCGCGCTCTGCCGCCCGGACTGCGCTCGGCCCTCCCCACCGTCGAGGAGATTGAGGCTGAGTTGTCCGGGCCGGTTGCCCGCAAGCGAGCCCCGAGAAGATCTTGACCGCCTGCGCGCCCGGAACGACGGGCAGGCGGGCCACTTAGACCGCGACCTCGATCTCCCTGGTAGCCAAGGTGACCGGCATGCCGCCCGCCGCCCGAGCCTCGACGCACGCGGCTATGGCTTCGCGAACGTTGGCAAGGGATTCAGCTTCCGTGCTGCCCCTGGGAAACACAGCCTGGGATGGCGGGGCACTCGACGACGAACATGCCCGTTTCATCCCGCTCGATCGTTACGACCAGCTTCATCTCGTTCAGCCCTTCAAAGAACCTGCGGCGACCGCAGACGTCAGGGCGGCCTTAATGTCTTCGCGCTCGATGTAGGGATAGGCGGCGAGGACCTCGTCCTGAGTCTTTCCGCTCGCGAGAAGGCCAACGATGGCGCCGACGGTGACGCGCATCCCGCGAATGCACGGCCGGCCTCCCATGACAGCGGCGTCATGCGTAATCCGGTCGGTCGTCTCGTGCGCCATCGACGTCATTCTAGAGCGGCGCCCGCCTGGGCGGAAAGCACGCGGCCGGGCCGGGGCCTGGGGAGGTAAGGCATCGAGCCCGGCGAAGATACCTTCATCCCAGCTCTCAGGCCTGAAACCGATTCTCGTGATGCCACTTCAGGCGATCGGGATCTGGCTGATTCGCCGCGAGGTCAGGCACCACCGTCAAGGGTTGGTCGTTGAGACGGTAGTAGGCCTTGCCGTTGAACCAGGTCTCGCGGATTTTCGGGCTCACCTTGATTCGCAGATCCTGATTCACGCCGATCAGGCCCGCGTCGAACAGGCGGTGGAAGTCGGCGCGAAGCAGAAGCCCG
>JAQBHL010000333.1:0-3141 GCA_032127745.1 Acidobacteriota bacterium | reverse complement strand
CTCGAACCCGGTGCCCGGCACCTCGGTCGGGCCCCCGGGGCCCCATTCGACGCGGACGCAGCGGATGGCGCGCAGGCGGCCCCGTTCATCCTTGAGGAACTCCTTCGAGAGCACGCCCCAGTCCCGGGCGCAGCCCTCGGCCTGGGAGCTCGAGGTGGAGAGCATGCGCGGCCCGGGGTGGGTGGGCCAGGGCGTTTGCGCGGTCCGGCTAGCCGGCGGCTTGGGAAGGATCTCGATCTGGGTCACCGAGCGCGCCTTCTGACGGATCGAGGTGCCGACACAGTCCGAACCGGTGTCGCCGCCGCCGATGACCACGACGTCGCGACCGGTGGCGAGGATGTCCGTGCCCGAGGCGATCGCGTCGCCGGCCACCCGGCGGTTGGCCTGGGTCAGGAAGGGCATGGCGAATCCGACTCCCTCGGCATCGCGCCCCGGTATGTCGAGATCGCGCGGCCGGGTGGAACCCCCGGCAAGAACGGTGGCGTCGAACTCGGCCAGGAGCTGGGCGGCCGGCAGCGAGACTCCCACGTGAACGCCGGTGCGGAAGACGACGCCCTCTTCGGCCATGAGGGCCACCCGCCGCTCCACCGCGTGCTTGCCGAGTTTGAAGTCGGGGATCCCATAGCGCAGCAGGCCGCCGATCCGGTCTGATCGCTCGAAGACGGTCACCGAGTTCCCGGCGCGGTTCAGTTGGTCGGCGCAGGCCAGACCGGCGGGACCGGAGCCGACGATGGCGACCCTCTTCCCCGTCCTTCGGGCGGGCGGCCGGGGGGTCATCCATCCTTCGGCGAAGGCACGCTCGATGATGGCGACCTCGATGTTCTTGATCGCCACCGCGGGCTTGTTGATGGCGAGCACGCAGGCCGATTCGCAGGGGGCCGGACAGACCCGTCCCGTGAACTCCGGGAAGTTGTTGGTCGAGAGCAGGGACCCGAGGGCCTTCGGCCAGCGCCCGCGGTAGACGAGGTCGTTGAAGTCCGGGATGACGTTCCCGAGCGGGCACCCCGTGTGGCAGAAGGGCACCCCGCAATTCATGCAGCGCGCGCCCTGGGCCTCCAGTTGTTCGGGAGTGAGGGGGATGGTGAATTCGTTCCAGTGACCGATGCGCACCTCGACCGGCTCGTAGGCCGCGGTCTGTCGCTCGAATTCCTTGAAACCGGTGTCCTTGCCCATATGGCCTCAGGCCGCGGTCTCGGCCGCGAGTTCGGCGAGGGCTCGCTTGTATTCGCGGGGCATCACCTTGATGAAACGGTGTAGTCCCGCATCCCAGTCCGACAGAATCCGCTTCGCCCTCCCGGAGTTCGTTTCCCTCGCGTGCTCCTCGATGAGAGCCCTCAACTCGGCCACGTCCGCCGGGTCGGTCAGGTCCTCCAGGTCGACCATGCCGGGATTGATCCTTGCGCGCGAGCGTCCGTCCGCGTCCCAGATGAAGGCGATGCCCCCCGACATCCCGGCCGCGAAGTTCTTCCCCACCCCACCGAGGATGATGACCCGGCCGCCGGTCATGTACTCGCAGCCGTGATCGCCGATGCCCTCGACCACCACCTCGGCCCCGGAGTTGCGGACGCAGAATCGCTCTCCCGCACCGCCCAGGATGAAGGCCCGGCCGGAGGTGGCTCCGTACAAGGCGACGTTCCCGCAGACCGTGTTTTCGTTGGGGTCGAAGCGCGCGCCCCTTGGAGGGTAGAGGATCACCTTCGCGCCGGAGAGCCCCTTGCCGAAGTAGTCGTTGGCCTCTCCCTCGAGCTCGAGGGTGAGCCCGCGCGGCGTGAAGGCCATGAGCGACTGGCCCGCGGAGCCCGTGGCCTTGAAGCGGATGGTGTCGTCGGGCAGTCCGAGAGCACCGAAACGGCGGGTGATCTCCTGGCCGAGCATGGTCCCCACCGAGCGGTTCACGTTCCGGATCGCGATTTCGGCGCGCACCGGCTCCCGGCCCTCGAGGGCCGGCGCGGCGATGCGCAGCAGCTGGTTGTCGAGTGCGCCCTCCAGCCCGTGCTCCTGGGGGATGCAGCAATAGCTGGCCGAGCGCGCGCTGTCCCGGGTGAGGTGCAGCAGGCTTGAGAGGTCCAGTTGCTGCGCCTTGGGATGAGTCACATCGCCCCGGGGCGAGAGTTTGTCCACCCGACCCACCATCTCGTTCACGGTGCGGAAGCCGAGCCGGGCCATGTGCTCACGGAGGTCCTGGGCGATGAAATGGAAGAAGTTCACCACGTGCTGGGGGTCGCCGGTGAAGAGCCGGCGCAGTTCCACGTCCTGGGTGGCGATCCCCTCCGGACAGGTGTTGAGATGGCACTTGCGCATCATGATGCAGCCCATGGCGATCAGCGCCCCGGTGGCGATGCCCCACTCCTCGGCCCCGAGCAGGGTCGCGATGGCGACGTCGCGGCCGGTGCGGATGAGGCCATCGGTCTGCAGGACCACCCGGTCACGCAGGCGGTTCCGCATGAGCACCTGGTGCGCCTCAGCCAACCCCAGTTCCCAGGGCAGGCCCGCGTGCTTGATCGAAGACAGCGGCGAGGCGCCGGTTCCGCCATCGTGGCCGGAGATCAGGATCACGTCGGCGTGGGCCTTGGCCACCCCGGCGGCGATGGTCCCGACCCCCACCTCGGCCACCAGCTTGACGTTGATGCGGGCGCGGGAGTTGGCGTTCTTCAGGTCGTGGATGAGCTGGGCCAGGTCCTCGATCGAGTAGATGTCGTGGTGGGGGGCGGGCGAGATCAGGCCGACGTAGGGGGTGGAGTGTCGAACCCGGGCGATGGTCTTGTCGACCTTGTGCCCGGGAAGCTGGCCTCCCTCGCCGGGCTTCGCCCCCTGGGCCATCTTGATCTGCAGTTCATCGGCGTTGACGAGGTAGTCGGAGGTGACCCCGAAGCGCCCCGAGGCCACCTGCTTGATCTTCGACTTGAGCGAGTCGCCCTCTTTAAGGACGATATCGGCCTCCACGCGGTCCTTGCCCAGGCGCGATGCGAGCGTCTCGCCGGCCTTGATGACGGCGTAGCGGCGGCGGTCCTCGCCGCCCTCTCCGGTGTTCGACTTGCCCCCGATCCGGTTCATCGCGACGGCCAGCGTCTGGTGCGACTCGAGCGAGATCGAGCCGTAGCTCATGGCGCCCGAAGCGAAACGCTTCACGATCGTCTCCAC
>JAQBHL010000332.1:0-4958 GCA_032127745.1 Acidobacteriota bacterium | reverse complement strand
CGAACGCCTCGCCGACCGTGCCATCCTCTTCGCCGCGCGTCTCCTCGGCGTCTCCGCGGGAGCCATCTGAGCGGATTCCGTGCGCGTGACGGGAGCTTTGATAATCCACAGGCCCGGCTCCTGCTGCGCCGGGGGTCCTACGCGGGGGGCTCTGGAAACGGGGAGAATGAGCTTTGCGAAAGTGCCAAGGCCACCTCCTCGATAGTCTCGACCTCCCACACCTTCTCGAAGTCAAGACGACGAGCGCCCCGGCGGCGCGTGACGGATCCCACGCCCCAAAGAAGATCAATGGTCTCCATCACGAAGTCTCGAACGTGGTCCGCAGGTGCATCCAGAACCCGCAGCATGGCGCGCGTGAAGTCGGCCCGCTGGCGGAGGTACACGCGAGAGGCACGGCGACGAGCGCGGGGGCTGATTGCTTTGCGGGCCTCGCGGATCAGGCGCGCCAGGCTCTCATCTGAATCGAACGGGTCGGACGACTCGTATGGGTCCGTCATCCCGGCGAGCTGACCAACGATTTCCTCCGGGGTCATTCGTCCCATTTCTCTCTTGGAAACAGTCGAAAGGGGCGCCGGCGAATCTCGGACGAGATGTCGTGGACAATCGCTGCACCGTCCCTTGGCTGCTCGAAATCAAGCCTGCGAGGGCCCGCTTTTGAGGTGCTGCGGCCGGCATCCCGCAGAAGGTCGACCACGAGCTTCATGGACTTTCGGAGTGCCGCGGCAGGCGCTGTTTCTAACATCTTCATCGCCGCCGAGAGCTCGGGACCCTCACGAACATAGGTCGGCTCCTCGCCGCGGCGCCTTACCTTGGCGGCAGCGCGGGCCTCACGGATCAGGCGATCCAAGACCGCCAGCGACTCGTCCGGATCCCTTGCGACGTCTGGATGAGGTACGGTCGCCAGTTCGTGGACGATCTCGTCCGGAGCGCGAGCAAGCAGGTGCCGCGGCCAGGGATGTCTTCCTTGTGGTTTGGCGGCCCGCGAACTCATTTCGCCTCCCGGTCGTCTTTCGGAGCCTCGCGGTACTTGCGGTACATAGTCAGCCAGAGATGCATGGGCACGAACTCAACTTCATCCGCCTCCTCACTCCAGGCAAACCACCCGCCCGCGAGCGTTGCCAGATCCTTGAGACGGGCGGGCTCAGAACTGCCGACGTCACCCGCCGTCAGCTCGTCGCCCACAACACTCGCCCAAAGCATGTATTCGTGTTGCGGTGCCCAGGTCGAGGCCCAGCTGAACTCCGATTCATCCTCCATCAGCCGCAGCAGGTGCGCGATGGCCGTCTCTCGGCCCATCGACTTGGCACCCGGGGTCTTCTCAATTGCCTCCCGCTCTTCGCGGAATGTCTTCCAGTAGACGCGGCTTTCTTCTCGCGCAACGGGCAGCCGAGCAGCCCACCCCTGAGGCCCGTACGTGTCGATCAGTTCTTGCCGATGCGCCTCATAGATCGGAAGCCACTCGGGCATGCCGAGGAACCAGAGTCCTTTGCTGGGATAGGTCTCATCCGGCCAGACCCACCAGCCACCGGCCACGGCTGCTAGCTCTTTCAGCCATGTGTACTGCGGAAGGTCATAGACCTCGCCCGCCACCACAGGGTCCCGCACCACCTGACACCACAACCGATACTCGTTCCCCGAAATCCAGCCGGCACAGTACGAGTCCTCGGAGTCCCACTCCATCACGTGGCGCAGCAACGCCCGCGCGGTCTCAACCGAAATGGATGGACCTTCCTTCGTGTCGGTCATCGCCCACCCCCTGAGACCGGGTCCCTATCGCCCTCAGGATACGAGCACCATGAGCTGTAGAAGACCGCCCACGCATGCTCGCCAACCGCTTCGGGACAGACCATGGCCTCCTGCACGCTGACGCCCCGCCGCCTCCGGGTGTGGGTCGCGAATCCGATCCCGCACAGCACTTCGATCATCGTTCGCGCGAAGTCGCGGAGGCCCGCCCGCGGAATGAAGTCAACGTGCCGCATCGAACGAGCCAGGCACTCCCGGTCCCACGCGTCGAGACGCTCCCCGAAGACCCGCTGCTGGGCCAGTTGATTACGCTTTCGTCTTCCATGATTCAACACCACTTCAGGATCGTGGTTTCGCGTTTCATCGATCGCTCCCCTCCTCGGCCGCGGGACTCGACTTGCTGTTTTCGGTATTTGCTGAGGCCTCGCGCATCCGCGACAACGCCCCCGCCGAGCCTTCCGGCCCGTACTTCTCAATAAGAGCCTGGCGGTGCGCCTCATACATCGGAAGCCACTCGGCCAGCGTCACGAAAGAGCGACCCGACGGGGACGTCGCTTCATGGGACCAGACCCACCATCCGCCCGCCGCCGCGGACAGTTCCCGCAGCTGCTGGTAGATCGGCTGGTCCCGAACCTCGCCTGCAACCACAGGGTCCCGCACCACCTGACACCACAACCGATACTCGTTCCCCGAAATCCAGCCAGCGCAGTACGACTCCTCGGAGTCCCACTCCATCACTTGCAGGAGCAGCGCCCGAGCCGAATCGACCGAAATCGCGTTCCCGTCAGTCATCTCATGTCACCTCCGAATGATGCCCATTGGTCAAGTACGCTATCCGACCTGTACCCCTGTCGTCAAGTTGTTTTCGGCACACTCTTTCCCACTGGTCATGCCTGCGCGATCCCCCCGAAGCCACTCCGAGTTGGGCCGGCGCATTGCCGAGGCCCTGCGAGCCATGTCCATGTCTCAGGCCGCCTTCGCCGAACGTGTGGGCGTGCATGAAACCGCGGTCTCGAAGTGGGCGGGCGGGCGCCCCCCGAGCGCCCGGCTGGTGCCGCGCATCGCCTCGGTCCTGGGCGTCTCCGTCGAGTTTCTGATGACAGGAAAGGAACGAACCCAGATCGTCCGCGAGGTCGATGGCGACGCCCGGGCCATACCCCTTGTAGCCGCTGCCGCGGCGGGCGAGCCCCTGGCCCGTCTCTACGAGGCCGGCGAGGGCCAGTTATTTCATTTCCCCCGTGACTTCGTGCGCCAGCTCTACCACGGCGTTCCAGACCCAGAACGAGCGGTGATGCTGCGAGTGGAGGGCGACTCGATGGCCGAGGATCTAAGAGACGGCTCGCTGGTTCTGGTGGACCGCGGCCCCGGTGGCGCGGGCATCACGCCGGACAAGCTCCGATCTGAGGATATCTACATGGTCAGGCCTCCGGGCGAAGCGGGCGTTACCCTCAAACGCGTGTCCATCCACGACGGCCGGCTCATCCTGGAAGCGAGCAACCGGGACCGACGGCGATTTCCCTTGCGGTCGTACCCGTTGAAGGGTCTTCGGATTCCTCAAATCGTCCGAGGTCGTGTGGTGGGGCAGCTTTCGAAGCTGTAGTCGCCAGGCCCTGGCCGTCGTGATGCGAGCGGCGTTGATCGGCGGCTGTCTGTCCGGCAGCGCCCATTCCAGCTCGTGCTTGACGATGAATCGATGCGAGAGGGCACGCCAATCGAAGGTAAGAGCCTCCTCGATGCCGAGTTTCTGCATGACCACAAACCTCAGATAGATGGCGCTGTAGCGCCTATCAGCATGCTGCTTCAAGGTATTGAAACGCGGCTAGTTCGTCATCGGCGGTGGTCCGGCAGACGGTGACCATCTTGCCGAAGAGAAGAAGCTCGCCTGCCTCCACGGCCAACGAGTTCCCCCCTTCGCGTCGAGCGACAGTGAGAGTCTCGAGGATCACGTTGTTCGTGGTGAGAAACGACTCGCGGAGATCCAGTCCCTGGTAAGCGTGGAGAGCTTTCTTGGCCGGCTCGTGGTAGAAATCGCTCGCGCAGAGAAGCGTCACGGAAGAAGCCCGTGTCGACGGAGATCGTCGCCGCGACTAGACATACTCGTCGTGGTTTTCCGAGTAGTCGGACTTGGGCGCGTCCTTCCAGAGGCCGATGAATCTGTTCATTGCCTGCCAGCCATCGCCGTCACCAGTTGGGACTTGAGCTTCGTCAACGACAACGACGTGGACGACCGTATGGTTCTTGATGGCCGGCACGGGCCCCTGAGGCTTGAAGACGCCATCGTCATAGACGAGTGTCATCGCGGTTCCTGTGGTTTGCACGACAGGAATTGTAGTCGTTCAAGCGACCAGCCGCTGGGCCTCTCCCTTCCGTAGGCGCAGGCTCCGGGGGTCGGGCGGTGGTCAGGTCGATTCCCAGGCGGCACACGGATTCTGCCGGCGGCCGGAGGCCATATCGACCAAGAGCCGCGGCGTTGTCGCCAGTCACACTCCCGTTTCCGGTGCATCGGTCTCCGTGGGCATGAAGGTGGAGAAGGTGTCGTAGGCGAGGAGAGAGATCGCGGTGTCCTTACCCAGTGGGCGGCTGCCAGCACGAGCCGATGGCGAGAAAGGCAGCCACCCAACCTTGGCTGTGAGACGAACGTGGGGTCGAGGGACGAAGGACCGAGGCCCTCCTCCCACGTGCCACGATCCCCTCCCCCCCGGTCCGTCTTCGATGTGGGAGGGGTTTGGGGTGGGGATTGCGACGACAACCGGAGCCCCGACAGGCGTCTTCCTTCTCAAAACATCTGGCGTGGTAGGGTCACGCCGAGAAGGGACCTCACCCATGGACGCACACCACATTCCGGCACACATTGAAGACGGCACGATCCGCCTTGACGCACCGCTGCCGCCGCTCGCGGACAAAGTTGAGGTCGTTGTGTACACAGCTAACCCACCAAAGCGCCTCCTTTCAGAGTACCTCCTCTCTTTGCCTCCGGGCACCAAGACGGGAGATGAGATCCACGCTGAGATCCGCGAGATCCGGGACGGCTGGTAAGCGTGAGGCTGTACCTCGACACCAGCGTCATCAGACGATGTGTCGAAGGCACCGGTGTCGAGCGGTTGACGGCGATACGATGGGTCAAACGCGCTGAGGATTCGCCGGGCGGGACCGCGATTCTCGGAAAGTGCGATGCCCTCGTCGCCCGTGACGATGCCTGGATCAAAAGAAGCCCG
>JAQBHL010000331.1:0-48511 GCA_032127745.1 Acidobacteriota bacterium | reverse complement strand
CTGGAGATCCATGAAAGTGGTTTGTCGGGATGTCATCGCACATAACCCCGACGTCTAACAAGGCCTTGCACCAGACGAGGCGCGGAGGTGTGCTCGCTTCGCGAGCAGTCGTTGAGGCGCGCCTTGCAGGTGAAGGCCGGTGTTCGGCGGGCTAGGGAGGCGAGAGAGCGATGAGCCTGCACGGTCGGAAGTCGGCCCTACGCAAGAAGGCAAACCGCGGCTTTCGTGGATACCCACTCGCCACCATGGCCTTCTACGGACCCGATGATCAGGTCGCCAGCAAGGTCGCAGTCGGGGTTCTGCCGAGTGAGCAAGCTGGCGTGTCGGTACTTGAGCGGTGGTTCTCGGATGAGGGCGATGTCCGTGTAGATCCGAGGGTAGAGGCTGAGGTCATCGACTTCATCAAGGGACAAGGCGTGAAGACTGTCGTCATCGCAGACGCGATAATGGGGTGCCCGCACGAGGAAGGAATCGACTACCCGCACGGGGCTTCGTGCCCCACGTGTCCTTACTGGGCCGGGCGCGACAGGTTCACGAAAGTGAGAATTCAGTAGAAGCGGCTGAAGGCAACGGATGCATCACAGCAAGTGAGAGGCCGGGCCAAATCGGCAGCCGCCGAACAACGGCTTGCACCAGACAAGGCGCGCCTTGCAGGTAGAGCCGGGTGTTCTACGCACCCGGAAACATTTGGCGCGTAGCCGCGTAGTAGCTACAATGTCGGCGTGCCCGACCTGCCGTTCGACTGGGACCCCCGAAAGGCCCAGCAGAATCTCGAGAAGCATCGCGTGTCGTTCGAGGAGGCCTCCACCGTCTTCTACGATGAGCAGGCGCTGCAGATCGAGGACCCTGATGAGGCGAGCGGCGAAGACCGTTTCGTGATGATCGGGCTGAGCGCCCGGCTACGGATTTTGGCTGTGTGCCACTGCGTGCGGGGCGTCGGGGGCGTGATCCGAATCATCTCGGCGAGACGGGCGGTCAAGGCGGAGCAGAATCAGTATCGAGAGAGGCTAAGCAGATGAGAAAGAAATATGACTTCTCGCAGGCTCGGAAGAATCCGTATGCAGGGCGGCTGAAGAAGCAGATCACCCTTCGAATTGATCAGCCGACTATCCAGTTCTTCAGAGAGAGTTCAGAATCGTCGGGCATTCCCTATCAGACGTTGATCAACCTGTATCTTCGGGACTGTGCTCAACAAGGCAGGAAGCTCTCAATCGAATGGCGAGCATCCTCCCAAGGGGCGTAGAACAATGCGTTGGAACGGACGAGGTCCACGCGATCGGCCTGTAGGCCCTCGCGGCTCAACGCAGTGTTAGACACACCTAGAGAGGCAGAGTAGGTGATGGACCTCCCCGCGTATCAACGGCTGTTTGCGGCCCGACGAGTACTGCTCCTCGGGGCCGGTGGCGGCTACGACGTGCTCGGGGCTGTCCCCTGTTTTCCGAACTGCGTGGCCGCGGCATACAAGCACATTTCGCCAGCATCTCCTTCACCGCGCTCGACGACCTCGATGGCGCGAGCCCGGATTCCGTCTACTCATTCTTGTATCGCATCGATGGGGCCTCGGCTACCGCGACCTCGTACTGCCCAGAGGCGTGGCTGGCCCGGTGGCTGGAAGAGACCCAGCAGTACAAAGAGCCGGTTTGGGCGTTTTCAAAGGTGGGCGTTCGTCCCCTTCGTGCGGCCCTGGCCGCGCTGATCGAGAGGCTTGCTGTCGACTTGGTCGTCCTTGTGGATGGTGGCATCGACCTGACCCTTAAGGGTGATGAGACGTCAATCGGAACGCCGGCCGAGGACCTCGCAACACTGTGCGCCGCCGCCGGTCTTGCTCAGCCGGCCATCGCGATGTGCTTGGGGTTCGGGGCAGAACTGCGGGAAGGCATTCCACACGCCCAAGTGCTTGAGCGGTTCGCGGAGTTGCAGCGCACTGGGGCGTATCTCGGCGCGGTTAGCTTGGCGCCCGCGACGTCAGCCGGTGCCGCATATCGAGAAGCCCTCGCGTATGTTCACGCTGGGCAGGCCACTCAGCGCGGTAGCCACATCCAAAAGGTAGTCTTGGCGGCGATGGACGGGGAGTTTGGCGGTGCGACATCTGACGTGTGGGTCTCACCCCTGGCTGCCATCCGTTGGTTCTTCGACGTCCGGGGGCTAGCTTCAACCCACGTCTTCCTTTCCCATCTTGAGAAGACTGAGACAATTTGGGACGTGACCACGATTGTTCGCGGTTGCCGTAAGGCTCTCAATTCGCGGCCACGAACGTCAATACCGATATGAGAGCCGCCATCCTCGCACGGGTGTCTAACAAGGCTGGCACCAGACAGGGCGCGGAGGTGTGGCCATCGCGCTTCGTCGGAGGCCAGTCGTTGAGGCGCGCGCTGCAGGTGAAGCCGGGTGTTGCGCACTCGTTGAGGTCGCGACGGACGGACGTGGCTCGCTCGTGGCCCGAGCCGCATGAGTGAACATCGAGTGAGAGTGGCGGGACCAGAGGTGAGGTCCAACATGCGTCGTGTGGTCGGGGGGCCGCGGCTCGGGGAGGACTCCATTCCATCATTGAAGCGGACGGTCTGCGCGCTGGTAACGGGTGAGCGCGCAGCCCGCCGCTTGATCCGGTGTTCGACAGAGCTTTGGTGGCGGGGGCATAATGGTCTTGGGGTATTCCTGTAATGCGCAATGAGTTCACCGCCGTCGTGGAACGTGATGAGAAGTGGTTCATCGCCTACTCCCCCGAGGTTCCGGGCGCCAATGGCCAGGGCGTGACCAAGGAAGAAGCGCTCGAGAGCCTGGCCAGCGCGATCGCCCTCATCCTTCAAGATCGACGTGAGGATGGGCTTCGAGGCCTTCCAGAGGGGGCCGTCCAGGAGTTGGTCACCGTCGGGTGAAGCTCGGCGACCTTCTACGTCACCTTCGTCATCATGGCTGCTATCTGAAGCGAGAAGGTGCTGGCCATGCCCTTTGGTTCAGTCCTGCAAATGGCAAGGTCGAGGCTGTTCCCCGGCATACTGAGATCTCCAACAACCTGGCCAGGAAAATATGCCGCGGGCTCGGTGTTCCAGAGATCGGAAAATAGCGACGGCCTGTCGAACAATGCAATGAAGCGGACGGTCCGCGCGCTGGTAACGGGTGGGCGCGCAGCCCGCCGCTTGATCCGGTGTTGGACGGACGCACGGGATCAATGCGAGGTCGGGCATGGGGTTTTGGGATGACTCGATTCGGCATCATCGTCGTAATGGGCCTTGGGCTCGCCATGTTGTTGGCCCTCACCCTTCGCTGGGTGTGGCGCCAGCGGTGGCGCGGGGCCAGCGGCGGGCGCCGCGCGTCTATCGTGATCGCGTGGGCGGTGTCGGTGGTTCTGCTGGTGTTCCTTGAAGGTGGCTTGGAATTCCTGTGGCACGAGCGCCCCAACCAGCCGGCCACGGCGGCGGACCTCCAGATCCTCGAGCGGGCTGAGGGGCTGCTCATGGACGAGTCGTTCTGGAATCGCAAGGACGACAAAGTCTGCGACGACGACGACAGATCCCACAAATGGAGCCTGTATTGCGTCATCGAGGCCGCGTGCAGAGACGCGGCCGTAAGTTGCGAGCACACGCAAGTGGCCAGTCAGGAGGTGCGCTTCGCGATCGAGGAAGTAGCCCCGGCGGCAGCCATGTTCGAGGAAGGGCGTCTGACCGGCTTCAACAACCGGCCCGAGACTCGCTTCGAGGACGTCAAGACCGTGCTGCGGCTTGCCCGGCAGCGCGTGCGTGCACGGTTGGAGTAGAGCGATGGCGCCGCGAGCGCTTTCAGTAGGCCCACGGCGGAGGTGCAAACCATATGAAGAAGAGCACAACGGCCAAGGGCGACTCCCCTTCTCGGCTGATCGACGCGAGGATCAAGGAACTGGACGGCTGGCGGAGTCAGACGCTTTCCCATGTCCGCTCTCATTGAGCAGGCTGCCCCTGAGGTGGTCGAGGAGTGGAAGTGGAGAGGCGTTCCGGTTTGGTCCCAGGATGGACCGATCTGCACCGGCGAAACGTACAAGAGCGTCGTGAAGCTGACTTTCATCAAGGGCGCTTCGCTCAAGGACCCTTCAGGACTATTCAACTCCAGCCTTGAAGGCAACGCCAGGCGTGCTATCGATTCTCCATCAGGGTGATGCGATAGATGAGGATGCCTTCGAGGCGCTCATGTGCGCCGCTGCAGCCCTGAACAGGTCATCGGCCCGATAGTCGAATCCGTCGCCGTAGGTGGCGCTGTTATGGGGTGCTGGTGTGCCGGTCAGCGTATTCTGCTGGTGATGAGCGAGACGTCGTTGTGGCCGCAGCGAGCCAGGTGCGCACGACATTGGAACCGACGAGGTCCACGCCAACGGCCTGGAGCCCTCGCGGCCGTGTCATTTCCGGGGAGGAAAAACGAATCATGGAAGACGTAGTTCGATCCCGTGAGGAGCCTGCGAAGACAGCAGAGTCCTTCGCCGGCCAGCTCGAGGAGGAATCCCAGTCGAGGCTTCTGCGCCGCTTCGGCAGCGTCCGCCGTGAGGAGTGCGACTTCTACCACACCATGGATTTCGGGCTGGGCGATGTGGTTCCCGGGGTGTGGGATCTGCGGGGGAGGGAGCGCAGCTATCTGGGCTGGGTCGATGTCGCGGATCAAAGGGTGCTCGAGATCGGGCCCGCCTCCGGCTACATGACCCGCTACATGGAGGAACGGGGCGCCGACGTCGTGGCGTTCGAGCTCCCTCCCGGCGTCGCCTGCGACATTCTTCCCCAGGTGGGCCACGACCTCGAGGCCCACCGGCGCCTGGGGATCGCCTACATCGAGCGGGTGCACAACAGCTGGTGGTACGCGCATAGGAAATTTGGATCCCGCAGCAAGGCCGTATATGGGGACATCTACGCCCTGCCGGGCGATCTCGGTCGCTTCGATGTCACCGTTCTGGCGAGCGTTCTCCTCCACGTCTCGAGCCCTTTCCAGGCGCTGGAGCAGACGGCCGCGAGGACGGACCGCGCGGTCGTGGTGAGCGAGCCCGTGCGCCAGATTCCCGCCGACGAGGGACGGGGGATCATGGAGTTCGCTCCCGTGGACACCTCGAAGACCGTCGTGGTCTGGTGGCAGCTCACGCCTGGGGCCATCATCCGGATGCTGCGGATCCTCGGCTTCCTGGAGTTTTCCGTCTACTACCACCTCCAGCGGCACCACGCCCACCACGAGATGGACAAGCCGACCGAGGAGTCGCTCTACTTCACGGTCGTGGCCGAACGCCACCAGGGATGGGCGCGACGCCTCGACCGGACCGCCGAGGAGGAGCGCGTGGAGCAGCAGATCCGCCGCCACTGGGCCCCCTCCGCGGCCACCGCTGACCTCGAGGCCGAGCTGCGGGGGATGCAGGCCTCGCTGTCCTGGCGGCTCAGCCGGCCGGTCCGGATGGTCGGCTCCGCGCTGCGCCGGATGGGGCTGCGCGGCTAGCCACAGATGGAGCAAGCGCTCGGTGCGGGAGATGCTCGCGGGCCAGATTGCGCGCGTCAGCGCAGTCGACAGGCCACGGCTGCGAGGAAGGCGCTGGTCCTTTCTATCGTGGTGGCGTGCCTCCTGATCCTCGCCGGGCTCATCGGGGGCGGATGGTGAAGAAGCGTCGGCTGAAGGTCCTGGCCGGCGCCGGCTTCGTTGGAGCGGCGACCTTTGGGTTGCTGCTGAGGCTGGAGCACAACTCCCCCATAGAACGGCCGGCCCCCACCGGGCCCTTCGCGGTGAGCCGGAAGATCATGGGCGAGATCGAATCCGTGTATGCGGGGCTTCCCCCGACCGGCCGGGCGCTTGTCACCCTCCGGGGAGCGAATCACTTCAGCTTTAGTGACGACGCTCTGCTCAAGAGCGGCTGCGTCATGAAGCTTTTGAGCCCGCTGGATGCCCGCCGGGGACTCGCCATCACCGCGGACTACGTGCGCCGGTTCTTCGACACCCAGCTGAAAGGCGACCTGAAGGCGCTTCCTCCGGGTGCGCCGCTCTATCCGGAGATCGAGGTCGGCGGGCCTGGTTTCTAGTCCCGCGGCTCTTCCTTCTCGTTCCGGGAGGCGATAACCGAGGTGAGGGCGGCCTGAATGGCCCGCGCCGAACCGATCCCCACTCCGAGGGCGAAAGCCACCCCGATGGCTCCGAAGCCGATGAGGAAGGCGGCGAGCACGATCTCCCGGGCGAAGTTCAGCTGCCACATCGAAAGGGCCCCGACCACCGAGAGAAAGGCCGACCTGGCCATGCCCACGAGCAGGGCGGTCCTCGGAACCCGCTCCTGGATCAGGAGCGCTTCCACCCGGTGGGCAAGGACCTCCGAGAGAGCGAGGCCCACCCAGGCGATCACCACCGCGATGCCCAGGGTGGGCAGGAACAGGAGGATCCGATCCACCAGCCGCGCCAGCACGGTGAGATTCCAGATCACCAGGGCATTGTCGAGAAACACGAGGAAGAGGACCGAGCCGAAGATGGAGCCCGCCGCGTCGTAGAGGGCGGCCCGCACGTCGCCCTTGCCGATGGCGGTCCGCCACGGCGAGCGTCCCCCGCCCACCCGGTCGAGGCGTGCCATGAGGAGGACGCGGACCACCGCGCGCTTCAAAAGCCAGCCCGCCACCGCGCCCGCCAGCAGGACCACGAGCCCGGCCAGAAGGGTGGGCATGTAATCGGAGACGCGCTGTCCGAATTGATCGAAGGTGGTCTGGTTCTGCAATGGCATGGCGGTCTACCCTCAGCCGAAGAAGAAACGCTGGAAACGGCCGCTGTGGGGCGGCTCCACGTCGCGGACGATCACCACCGGACCGCCGCTGCCGGCGGCGAGAAGGCCGGGCACGGTCTCGCCAAACAGGGGCGAAATGGGCCCGGCGGTGGGGGCGCCGACGAGAACGAGGTCCTGGGGTCCGACTTCGGCGAGCAGGCGGCGGCCCGCGTCCGAGTAGCGGAGAATGAGAAGGTCGTCCGGAGCAGCCGAGGCGCCGACGGTCTCGCGAGCGAGCCCGATGACTTTCTTCAGCGTGGCCTCGTCCACGTCTTCGGGCACCACGGTCACGAACCGCGCGGGGGCTTTGATCCAGGCACTGACCGCGGGGGTCAGTTCCACGGCCAGCCGTGAGTTGGGGCCGGTGCTCACGGGAACGACCACACCGGTGAGGTCGGCCCCGCGCAGGGACCCGTAGACCACGGCCACCTGGCAGGGCGCCTTCCTCAACACCTGATCGCCGATCGAAGAGACCAGCCGCTCGACGAAGGTGGTTCCGCGGGGCGGGCCCAGAATCAACAGGTTGCACGATTCCTCGCGCGCGGTCTGGACGATGCTCTCGCTGGTGCGGCGGCCGATTTTCACCACCGAGGTGGCGCGGATCCCATGCTCGCCCGCGAACTTCACGCAGCGCTCCAGCAGCGGCTCGAGAGCCCGGGTGCGCGCGCGCCCGCTGAACAGGGAATCTCCTTCGGGCACCTCGACCACACTGGTGGCCACGATCTCTCCCGCGTGCCTGGAGGCGATGGCCACGGCTACCGACATGAGACTCTCCATCGCGTTGGCGCTGGCGATGGCCACGAGGACCCGATACTCCTTCCGCTCCAGCCGCTCCATCCAGACCACGCGTTCGGTGTAGGCCTTCTCGCGCGACTTGGCGTACACATGGTAGAAGCCGAAGCCGGCCACGATCCATCCCCCCGCGGCCAGCCAGGCCATGGGGTACCCCACGAACATGAAAACGGCGATGAAGAGCATGGCCGCGACCGCAACCAGGGGGGTGAAGGGAACAAAGGGAACCTTGTATCCGCGATCCAACTCGGGCCGCAGCTTGCGCAGCCGGATGAGGGCGACGTTCACGCCTCCGAAGAGGAGAAGGAACATGACGCTCGCCGCCGCGGCCACGTCTTCGATGGGCAGGGCCACGGCCATGAGGATGATCAGAAGGGTGGAGAAGAGGATGGCGAAGTGGGGGGTACCGCGCGCCGGGTGAACCCGGGCGATGATCTGGGGGAGGCTCGCGTCGTGGGCCATGGCGAAGGCGACCCGGGAGGACGAATAGATGGTGGCGTTCAGGGCCGAGACGGTGGAGAGCAGGCCGCCCACCAGGATCATGATCCCGCCGCCGAGGAAGAACTGGTTCGCGGCGCCCACCAGCGCGGTCTCGCCGCCCCGCGCGAGATAGTCGGTGATCCCCATGCCCGCCGGCGGCTCCACCGCTCCGATCGCCACCACCGCGACCAGGAGGTAGATCGGAATCACGATCACCAGGGAGAGAAAGACCGCCTTGGGGATGTTGGTCTTCGGGTCTTCCACTTCTTCGCTGGTCTGAGCGATGATCTCGTATCCCTCGAAGGCGATGAAAGTCAGCCCCATGGCTCCGAAGATGCCGCCCCATCCCTTGAGGAAGAACGGGTTGAACGACCCCTGCCAGTCCGGCCGATGGACCATGACCCACAGGCCCGCGGCGATGAAGACTCCGATGATCGCCACCTTGCCAATGGTGATCACGTTGCCCGCCCTGCCCGCCTCGGACGCCCCGCGAAAGTTGATCACCGCGAACACCACGCACGCGAGCACGGCCAGCCAGACCGGCTGGGGGAAGAATGGGGTCTGGATATCCGGTATGCCGGCCAGGTGGAGAACCTCGGTGAAGTAGGCGCCAAAGCCGAGAGCGTAGAGCGAACAGGCGACGGCGTGCGCGAACCAGTCCATCCAGCCGGCGAGAAAGCCGGCGGGATCGGGGAGAGAGGCCTTGATCCAGAGGTACCCTCCGCCCGCCCCGTGCACCGCGCTGCCGAGTTCGGCGTAGGCGGCGGCGGTGAGGAAGGCCACCAGGCCGTTGAGCAGGAAGACGAGGACGAGAGCGGGGCCGGCCACCCCGGCGGCGATGCCGGTGAGGACGAAGATGCCGGCTCCGATCATGGCCCCGACGCCGATCATGGTGACGTCGAGGAGCCGCATCTCGCGGGCGAGGCGGACTTCGCTACTCATACTGACCTCGCTCGATCATTGTGGCCAGTGTAGCACCGCGCCCTTTTGCCGCGAACGCCCCCGCAGGGGCCGACAGGGCGCCCTGCGGAAATGGCTAACGACGCCGCCCTCGCAACTCCGCCACCTTCGCTTGCAGGCCTTGAGGAGTCACCGTCTCAGGCCGCATCGGCTCCCCCACCATCAATCGCACGCTCGAGTAGAAGCCGCGCCTGAAGGGCTTGGTCATGGCCTTCCCTTCCACTCGCGAGAAGAACGAGCCCCACAGGTTCTGAAGAGCCATGGGAATCACGGGCACCGGACGCGTCTCGAGGATCTTCATGATTCCCGCCCGGAAAGGCTGCAACTCGCCGTCGCGGGTGATGACGCCCTCCGGAAAGATGCAGAGTAGATCGCCGTCCCTGAGCGTCTGGTCGGCCTCGGCGAACGCGTTCGCGTAGATCTGCGGATCCTCGGTCTTCGACGAGACAGGAATGGTTTTAGCCAGGCGGAAGATGGCGCCGAGCACCGGCATCTTGAAGATCTTGTGATCCATGATGAACCGGATCGGCCGGGGTGAGGCCGCCATCAGGAGCAGCGCGTCCAGAAAGCTCACGTGGTTGCAGGTGAGCAGGGCGGCGCCGTGCTCGGGGATGTGGGCGTCCCCGCGAATCCTGAAGCGGTAGATGAGATTGGCCAGGATCCAGGACAGGAAGCGGAGAAAGAACTCCGGAACCAGCAGGAAGATATACAGCGCCACCACCGCGTTCATGATGCCCACGACCAGGAAGATGGTGGGGATGGAAGCGCCGCCCTTGAGCAGCGCCACCGAGAGCCCGGCCGAGGCGATCATGAACAGGGCGCCCAGGATGTTGCTCGCCGCGAACACCCGCGCCCGGTGCGAGGGCTCGCTGCGCGCCTGCACCAGGGCGTAGAGGGGCACCGAGAAGAGGCCGGCGAAACCCGACAGCAGTCCCAGATCCCCCAGAATGCGAAGGGCGCCCGGAGTCTGGACGAGTTCCGTGGCCCCGACCGCCACCGGCCCGTGGGCGAAGCCGCGCGAGGCGAAGTACAGATCCACCGCGAAAGCGGTCATGCCGAAGGCTCCGATCGGCACCAGGCCCAGTTCGACGTGACGACGGGAAAGCGATTCGCACAAGAGCGACCCGATCCCGATGCCTACGGAGAAGACGATCAAGAGCAGGGAGGCGACGCTCTCCCTCCCCCCGAGCACGTCCTTGGCGAAGTTCGGAATCTGGGTGAGGAAGGACGCGCCAAAGAACCACAGCCAGGACACGCCCATCAGGCCCCGGAAGACGACCAGGTTTTTGGCCGCGAGCTTCAGATTGCGCCACGTCTCGGCGACCGGATTCCAGCGGATGATGAGATCGGGAACCAGAGGGGGCGCCTTCTGGATGAAGTGGGAGGTGGCGCGGCCCACGAGGGCGACCGCGATGCAGCCGATGGCGGCGATCTTCGGGCCCTGCTCGGGCAGTCCGATCAAGAGGCCACCCACCAGGTTCCCAACCAGGATGGCCACGAAAGTGCCCATCTCCACCATGGCGTTGCCGCCGGTGAGCTCGCGTTCGGTGAGGGCCTGGGGGAGGAAGGCGTACTTGACCGGACCGAAGATGGTCGAGTGCAGGCCCATCAGGAAGGTGCAGACGAGAAGCACGGCCACGCTACGGGCCATGAAGCCATAGGCGGCAAGGACCATGATTCCGACTTCGAGGGTCTTGACGAATATGGCCACCGATCGCTTGTCGTACTTGTCGGCGATCTGACCGCAGGTGGCGGAGAAGAGCAGGAAGGGGAGGATGAACAAACCGGCGATCAGATTCACCACCAGCGCCGGATCGAGGTTCGAGTTCGCGGCCGCGTGGAAGGTCACCATGACGGTGAAGGCGAACTTGAAGAGGTTGTCGTTGAAGGCGCCGAGAAACTGGGTCCAGAAGAAAGGCGCGAACCGACGTTCGGCCAGAAGCTGGAACTGGGAGCTGCCCTCTCCTCGCGACGGAACCGCCCGGGACCCGCCTTTCGAATGCGGAGCCACAGCGCTCGTCATTCAGGCTCTTTCTGGATGGCCCGCGAGAGGCGCAAGATGCTCTGAAAGATCTCGTCCACTCCCTCAGGGTTGAGACCTTCGCCCTCGGCCCAGCGCCTTCGCGCCTCGAGGATCTGCCGGTCACGCGCGGGGTCACCGACCTCTTTCCCCGCCTTGGCCCTGGCGCGCCCGGCCCGGCGGGCGAATTGCGCGCGGCGGCCCAACAGATGCACGAGATCGCGGTCGATGTCGTCGATCAGGTCGCGGGCTTCGCGGAGGTCGGGAGCGCGTTCGGGCAGAGGAGAGATGGTGAGGCGCTGGCTTTGGAGCGGGGGGTCCCCCGCAGAGGCGGTCAGGTCGCGGTCGATGGCCTGAAGGGTGGAGAGCAGGCGGGCCCGGGCCTCGGCCGCGAACGGATTGTCGTTCTGGATGGTGGCGAAGAGGTGGCTCGCGTCCGAGCGAACCGCCTCGATCATCCCGGCCATGGCCCGGAACGAGGGGGGGACGAAGGGCGCTTGTTCTCCCGCGCGGATGTCGATGAGCCCCTTGGCCACGAAGAAGGCGAGGGCGTGGGTGGCGGCCATGGCGCGATCGTGGTCGACCGCGTCCTGCTCCACCACTTCGCAGCCGAGAGAGGCGAAGAAGGAACGAGCCCGCGAGGTCGCGGAGGGATGGAGGGGATTCGGACAGACCACCGCGACCAGCGGCCGCTCGCCGAGGGCCATGGAGGTCGGACCGAACAGGGGATGAGTGGCCACCCACGGGACGTCCCGGCCGAGGATGCGGGTGAGATCGCGCACCGCACCGTGCTTGACGCTCGAGACGTCCACCACGAGATGGCTGGAATCGAGGTGCGGGCGCAACCCTCGCACCGCACCTGCGATCTCGGCCACCGGCATCGCGAGAACGACCTCTCCGGCACCGTGAACGAGCGCCGCGAGGGAATCCGCCTGCATCGAGGCGGGGATGGGGGCTGTGGGGTCGAAGGCGCGAACGCAGCGGCCGGCGTCGAGCAGCAGATCACCCAGGGCCCGGCCGAAGCGGCCAAAGCCCAGGATGGCGATGGGGCGAGACGTTCCGTTCATGGCGCTTTGGCCTCGGGAGCGTAACAGTTGCAGGCCGCTTGTACCCGCAGACTCCGATGAGTTCACTCGAGCGCGCCATGGCCATCGCCACGAACCCTCCAGGGTTCTCCTCCAGATGCCCGTGGTGTTAACCTCCGAAACGATGGCCTCCGACCCCTCTACCCTCACCAAACGTGCGTCGATACTGGACCTCGTCGCCAGGGGAGTGGTCCTGGGCGACGGTGCTATGGGGACGATGCTCTACAACCGGGGGGTGTTCGTCAACCGTTGCTTCGATGAGTTGAACCTCTCCGCCTCCGCCATGGTCAAACAGGTTCATCAGGAATACATCGACGCGGGCTCCCACTTCATCGAGACGAATACCTACGGCGCCAATCGATTCAAGCTCGGACCCCATGGGCTCGACGCCCAGGTGGGGAAGATCAACCGGGAGGGCGCGCGCATCGCGCGGGAGGCGGCGGGCGAGACCATCCTGGTGGCGGGGGCCATCGGTCCTTTGGGCAGGCCTCTCGAACCGCTAGGCCACATCTCCCTCGCCGACGCCGTCTCCGCTTTCGCCGATCAGGCCACGGCCCTGAAAGAGGGCGGGGTCGACTTCTTCCTTATCGAAACCATGCCGTCGCTCGACATGGCGAAGGCGGCGCTCATCGGAGTGAGGACGGTGGAGGGCGACCTGCCGGTTCTGGTCTCGCTCACCTTCACCGACGAAGGCTCCACGGTCATCGGCGAAACCCCCGAAGCGGTGGTGGAAGCCCTCGAAGCCCTTGGCGTCACCCTCATCGGCGCCAACTGCTCGCAGGGTCCGGCGCGGATGCTCGAAACAATCGGCCGGATGGTGGCCGCGGCCAAGACCGCGAAGATCATGGCCATGCCGAACGCGGGTGCGCCCGCATACGTCGATGGCCGGTACGTGTACCTGTGCACCCCCGAGTACATCGCGACCTATGGCCGGCGCTTCATCGAAGTCGGAGCGCGCATGGTCGGCGGCTGCTGCGGCACCACCCCCGCCCACATCAAGGACCTCGCCCGGTCGCTGCGCATGGTTCAGCCCGTCCGCGCCGAGGCCCACATCACCGCGCTCCACGCAACCAGACCCTCGCTGCCCCCGATCCCTCGCGAGGACAAGAGCGTCCTCGCCCACAAGCTGGGCCGCAAGTTCGTGGTGTCGATCGAACTGGACCCGCCGAAGGGCGTGGATCCGTCGCGCATCATCGACAAGGCGCAGGAGTGCAAGGAGAACGAGGTCGACGCGATCAATGTGGCCGACGGGCCGCGCGCTTCGGCCCGGATGAGCGCGCAGTCGATGTGTCTGCTCACTCAGCAACAGACCGGCCTCGACACCATCCTCCACTACACCTGCCGGGATCGGAATCTGCTCGGCATCCAGTCGGACGTGCTCGGCTGCTATGCCCTCGGCCTGCGCAACATCCTCTGCATTACCGGCGATCCGCCCAAGCTCGGCGACTACCCTGACGCCACCGCGGTCTATGACGTCGATTCGATCGGCCTCATCCGCATCCTCAGCCACCTGAACCGCGGCTGCGACCTGGCCGGAAATCCCATCGGCCCGCCGCTCGGGATTCACATCGGTTGCGGCGCCGACCCCTCAAAGCCCGACTGGGACAAGGAACTGCGTCGCCTGGAAGAGAAGGTGAAGGCGGGAGCCGAGTACATCATGACCCAGCCGGTGTACGACCCGAAGCAGGTGGAGAAGTTCCTCAAGGCCATCCAGTACCTGAACACCCCGGTGCTCATCGGAAGCCTGCCCCTGTATTCCCACAAGAACGCCGAGTTCCTGCACAACGAGGTTCCGGGCATGATCATCCCTTCGGAAATCCGCGAGCGCATGCGCGTCGCGGGCTCGGGCGAGAAGGCCCAGGCCGAGGGAGTCTCCATCGCCCAGGAGGCCCTGCGCGCGGGACAGGACCTGGCCCACGGCGTCTACGTGATGCCGCCCTTCAATCGGGTCGATCTGGCCCTTCGCGTGGTCGAGGTTCTTCGCTGAAAGGCGCCTTTGAGATGGCCCTGGTCCTTGCCTTGAGCCTCGCCGCACCTCTGCTCTCCGGCCAGGATCCGCCGGTCACCCCGCAGGCTCCCCTGACCTTCGCCGCCGAGGCCCGCACGGTGAACCTCACGGTCACGGTGCGGGGCGCGGACGGCAAGTTCCTCAAGGATCTGCAGGCCTCGGACTTCGCCGTGTATGAAGACGAAGCGCCCCAGGACATCCGCTTCTTCGCCCGGGTCTTCGACCCCTCGCGCGCGAAGGACGAGGGTCAGGAGGGCGCGCCCGACCCCACCGCGATCGACCTGGGCATGCTCTTCGACACGAGCGGAAGCATGGCCGAGGTGTTGCGCCTGTCCCAGAACGCGGCCAGCCAGTTTCTGGAATCGATTCCGCGGGCGCGCGAACTCACCACCGTCTTCTTCGATTCAGACATCCGGCTCTCGAGGTTCAACAGCGAATCACAGCAGGGTCTGTTCGATCGGCTCCAGAAAGCGCAGAGCGGCGGCGACACCCTCCTCTACGATTCCATCGCCGTCTACCTCTCCCGAATCTCGGATGATGCGGGGCGCAAGATCGTGGTCCTGTTCACCGACGGCGAGGATTCGAAGAGCCTGGTGACGGTCTCGGAGCTCAAGAATCTGGTGCGATCCAGCACCGTGACCATTTATCCCATCGTCTTCGGCGGCAAGTACTCCTCAACCAACGCGGGACTCGCAGCCAGGGCGCTGATGAGGGAGCTGGCGGAGCTCACCGGAGGAGAAGTGTTCTCTCCGAGGAACTTCAGGGACCTCTCAGGAATTTACGATGGCCTTCTTGACGAGCTCGCGGCCCAGTATGTGATTGGCTACATCCCAAAGGAAGACCCCGTCGAGGGCGAACACCGCCTGCGCGTGGAGGTGGATCGGCCGGGAGCGAAGTCCCGCCACCGGCGCGGCTACCGCGTGCCTGCGCCGACGGAGCACTAGTCCAGGCCAGGAGCCCGGGTTCGGCGCCGGGCCCCGGCCTTGAAGCCGATTAAGATTGAGAGATCGTGGCCACCTTCGACGAGTTCCTGAACCTCGACCTGCGAGTGGGAACCGTGCTCAGCGCCGAGCCGCTCCGGGGCGCGATCAAGCCCGCCTATCGAATGGTCATCGACTTCGGCCCGGAGATTGGAACAAAGCGCTCCTCCGGTCAGTACACCGTCAACTACCGGCCCGAGGACATGGTGGGGCGTCAGGTGATCGCGGTGGTGAACTTCCCGCCGCGCCGGATCGCCGGCTTCACCTCCGAGGTTCTGGTCCTGGCCGCCCCCGATCCTGCGGACGCCCATGTCCTGCTCGCGGTCGAGCGGAAGGTTCCGAACGGGGGCCGCATCTCATGAAGTCCTCCCCGGCGGCCCGAAGGAACCCGCGGGAGACCCGGGTCCTCACCGGCCGCTCGCTGAACACGGCCATCTCTGCGATGGCGAAGGCCATAAAAGCCGATCACAAAGGCGCGGCCCCGGTGGCCATCGTGGGCATCCAGAGCCGCGGGGTTCCCCTGGCCGCCCGGCTGGCCGAGTCCCTCGAAGCGGCCACCCGCGGCAAGATCGACGTGGGATCGCTCGACATCACCCTTTATCGCGACGATCTGTCGACCGTGGGCACGAGGCCCGTTCTCAAGGCCACCCGTATCCCCTTCTCGATCGACGGCCGCACCGTGGTCCTGGTCGACGACGTCCTCTTCACCGGCCGCACCATCCGCGCCGCCCTCGACGAACTGGTGGACTTCGGCCGGCCGGCCCGGATCGCGCTCGCGGTCCTGATCGATCGCGGCCACCGCGAACTTCCCATCCAGGCGGACTACGTGGGCCGGGTGATCCGGACCAGCCGCGGCGACCGGGTCGATGTCCGGCTGACCGAGACCGACGGCCGGGACGAAGTCGTGCTGGTGAGGCGATGACCGGAACCTGGACGCGAGAACACCTCCTCGGCATCGAGCCTCTGAGCGTCGAGGAAATCACCCTCATTCTGGACACCGCGGTCCAGATGCGCGAGATCATGGATCGGCCGATCAAGAAGGTTCCGACCCTGCGCGGACGCACGGTGGTGAATCTGTTCATGGAGGCCTCCACCCGGACCCGGGCGTCGTTCGAAATGGCGGAGAGGATTCTCTCCGCCGATTCCCTGTCGATCCAGGCCGCGGGCTCGAGCGTGGCCAAGGGCGAGAGCCTGCTCGACACCGTGAAGAACCTCGAGGCCATGACCCCGGACGTGATCGTAGTCCGCCACTCATCCGCGGGAGCCGCGAACTTTTTGGCTCGGACCTGCCATTCGCGAATCGTGAACGCGGGCGATGGCGCGCATGAGCACCCCACCCAGGCCCTGCTGGACGCCCTCACCCTGCGGCAGGCCAAGGGGCGGATCGCCGGGCTCAAGGTCGCGATCGTGGGCGACGTGCTCCACTCGCGGGTGGCCCGGTCGAACATCCACCTGCTCACGAAGATGGGCGCCGAGGTCACCCTGTGCGGGCCGCCCACCCTGCTGCCCCAGTCCTTCACCAGCCTGGTCAGCCTGAACTGGCATTTCGACGAGGCCATCGAAGGCGCCGATGTGGTCATGATGCTCCGCCTTCAACAGGAGCGAATGACCAGCGCCTTCATCTCCACCCTGCGCGAGTACCACGCCCAGTACGGCCTCACCCTGGCCCGCCTGAAGAAGGCCAAGGCGGATGTGGTGGTGCTGCATCCGGGGCCCATGAACCGCGGGGTGGAAATCGCGAGCGAGGTGGCTGATTCCAAGTCGTCCCTCATCCTCAATCAGGTCACGAATGGCGTGGCCGTGCGCATGGCCGTGCTCTATCTCCTGCTCGGAGGCGGCCGCGAATAGCGGCGCCCCAATTGCCCCTGGAACCCTCATGGCTCAAGCTCTCCTGATTCGCAGCGGCCGGGTGATCGACCCCTCGTCCCGGCTCGACACCCGCGCGGACGTTCTCATCGAAAACGGCCGGATCTCCCAGATCGGCCCGGGCCTCAAGGCCAGGGGCGCCGAGGTGTTCGACGCCGCCGGTTGCGTGGTCACGCCGGGCTTCATCGACCTCCACACTCATCTGCGCGAGCCGGGCCGCGAGGACAAGGAGACCATCGCCACCGGGGCCCGGGCCGCGGCGGCCGGAGGTTTCACCGCGGTGTGCGCGATGCCCAACACCACTCCGGTGAACGACTCGGCTTCCACCACGCGCTTCATCGTGGAAACCGCGAAGCGCGAAGCCATCGTCCGCGTCTATCCCATCGGCGCCATCACCCGCGGGTCCAATGGCGAAGAACTCTCGGAATACGCCGACTTGAAAGCCGCGGGCTGCATCGCGGTCTCGGACGATGGCCGTCCGGTCCAGAACGCCCGGGTGATGCGCCGGGCCCTGGAGTACGCCCGTACCTTCAACCTTCCCGTCATCGATCACTGCGAAGACCTCGATCTCTCGAAGGGCGGGGCCATGAACGAGGGCCCGGTGTCGGTGGCCATGGGGATTCCGAGCGCTCCGGCGGTGTCCGAGACGATCATGGTCGAGCGCGACGTGCTCCTCGCGGAGTACACCCGGTCCCACGTTCATATCGCTCACATCAGCACGGCGGGGGCGGTGGACGCGGTGCGACGGGGCAAGGCGCGCGGGGTGCGGGTCACCGCGGAGGCGACGCCCCACCATCTGGTGCTGACCGACGAGGCGGTGCGGGCGCACGACTACGACCCGGTGACGAAGATGAATCCCCCGCTTCGCTCCGAGGAGGATCGCCAGGCTCTCATCGCGGGCCTGCTCGACGGCACCATCGACGCCATCGCCACCGATCACGCGCCTCACACCACGGAAGACAAGGTGTGCGAGTTCGACTGCGCCGCCTTCGGGATCGTCGGCCTCGAGACCGCGTTCGCCCTGTGCCACGACGGTCTCGTCGTCTCGGGCGCGCTCGACCTCACCCGACTGGTTCAACTGCTGACCGCGGGCCCGGCCAGGGCTCTCGGCCTCCCCGGCGGCATACTGGAAAAGGGGCGGCCCGCGGACATCACCATCTTCGACCCGTCCGAGTCTCGCAAGGTCGAGCCCGAGTCGTTCCGGGGCAAGAGCCGCAACTCTCCGTTCGTGGCCAGGACGCTCGTCGGCTGGCCGGTGGCCACGATCGTCGATGGAGTGATCGTCTTCAGGTCACGGTAACCACGCCCACCCCCTTACGAGTCGTGCCCGGGTCCGTGCTGGACCACGATCTCCGCCTCGATCACTCTTTCGCAGAGGCGCCGCTGCCTGACCAGCGGCCGCCAGTCATAAAGAAGCACCTCGATGGGGCGCCACATGACCACCCAGCCCGTGATCACCAATCCCTCGCGCAGCACGTCCCGGAAGGTTCCCGCGGGGAGCCACAGGGCCATTTCGCCGAGAAGCAGGAAGACGGTCATGGCAGTGAGTCCGACCGCGAGGGTGATCTGCCCCTGGCGCACGTGCTCGCGGAGTCGCCGCCGAAATCGGTCGATTTCGTAGCCGAAGAAAGCCCGAAACGCTTCGATGACGGTCTCGGTGGGGATCTGCGGGCTCGGCTCCGCCGCGATCCAGAAGACGATCCTGATCGGCGCTCTGGGCGGCAACTCCTGGATCGCGCCCAGGATGTACTCGACCGCGTCCTCGTCCAGATCCCGCTCGCGAAAGGGTGCTGGATCCCGGCCGTCGAAGAGCTGATGCGCGGTCCTCAGCCTGATGTCGACGCAGGTCTTGCCGCCTTCGATCCGATAGCGCGGAGGCGAGTGCGGGCGCATCTACTCACAGGTCATGGTCGGGCTCGATGAAGCGACGCGAGGAAGCACGATAGAGATAGTGGAGGCCCGAACCCACGGTGAGCGCGCCGGTGGCAACAAAAACGACGCCCAGAAGCGGGGGGGGGAATTCCATCAGGTTCGCGGCGAAGGCCATGGCCACGCAGGTCATCTGGGCGCCCGTGCTCGCCTTGCCCAGCCGGGTGGGAGCAAACCCCTTTCGATTCGAGACGAATGCGATGGCGAGAGCGCTCACCACAATGATGGCATCGCGGGAGAGAACCACCACGGTGAGCCATCTCGGAATGTGAACCCGCACCGCGTCCGCGAAGGAGAGGGCCACGAACGCCGAACCCAGGAGCATCTTGTCGGCCAGGGGATCGAGAATCGCGCCGAGGACGGTGCGCTGCTTGTAGTACCGGGCGATCAGTCCATCGAAGAGGTCGGTGATCGACGCGACGATGAACACCGCCACCGCCAGGTGAAGGCGTCCATCGAGGGTCAGGGCCACGAACACGGGAGCGCAGATCATCCTGAGAATGGTCAGCTGGTTGGGGAAGCCGAGGATGGGTTCGGGCATGGGTTCAGACCGGGCGGCGCAGAGGAATGCGCTCTCGATACCCGGCCAGGTCCTGGCCGGAGAGCCGCAGCGGGCCGCGGACCATACTGAAGGTCACGAAGATGCCAAGATCCTCCAGGAACTCGACACCCCCGACCTGGGTTCCCCTCGGAACGGGTCGGTCGGCCGAGGGTGAAATCCCGACCGCGCAGTTACGCCCGCCCTGCTTGGCCCGATACAGAGCCCGATCGGCCAGACGGACCACGTCCTCGGGATGCGGCTCCACGCCCTCGACGGAAATCGGGTAGGCGGCCCAGCCGATGGAGGTGGTGACGCGGATGCCGCCCGGAGGGCCAATAGGGAAAGGCTCTTCGGAAAGAGCGGCCATGATTCGGGCCGCCATCTCAGGCGCCTCGGACCTTCGGCAATCCAGGGAAAGAGCCAGAAACTCCTCCCCGCCCCAACGAACCAGGCGGTCGGTCTTTCGAAGAAGGCCCTCGAGGCGGCGCGCCGTCTCTTTCAACACCGCGTCGCCTCCCGCGTGTCCGAACAGATCGTTCACGGTCTTGAAGTGATCGAGATCGAGGAGGAAGAAGACGGCGTCCCGGTTTGGGTCGCCGCTCGCTTGCCGCTCGTCGAACCGTCGCTTCAGAAGACGGATCTCATCCTCCACCACCTCGGCGCAGTAGCGTCGATTGCGGAGGCCGGTGAGCATGTCGGTGAGCGAAAGTTCCTGAAGCCTCTGGTTCGCGATCTCCAGATCGGCCCGGCCCGCCTTCACCGCCGCCTCCAGATTGAGTCGATCCTGCTCGATGGCCTGGACCCTGCGCCGATAGATGGCGTAGGCCGCGCCTAACGCGATGAGAAAGGCCGCGATCCTGGACGGCCACGATTCCCACGGGTGCGCCCTGGCCTTGATGTCTACGGACACCGGATTGGCCCTCCGCCCGTAGCGATCCTCCGCCTCAATCTGAAGTTCGTAGGCGCCCGGCGCGACGTTGGCGAGACGGATGAGAGGATCATTCGACCAGGACGACCATTCGTCGGTCTCGCCCACCAGGCGAGATCTATAGCGGGCCTTGCGGGGCGCCACCGGATCGGACAGCTCGGCATGGAGGGCGAGAACGTTGGGTCGCGGTCCAAGGGCAAAGGAGGGCCGGTCGGGTTCGACACGCAGCCGGCTCGGCTCCGGGGGGGCGTGCGGCGGATCGAGCAGGCCGATGCCGTTCAAAAGGGTGAACCAGATCTGACCGGCCCTCCCTTCACGCAGGGAGAGGTAACGGAAGTCCGAATCCTCCAGGTCGGCGGAGGTCAGGATGGTCTGCTCGATTCGAGTGGGATTGAGACGGACCTGAGAAAGCCGGTCGCCTTCGTGCGCAGCCAGGTAGTGTTCACCCATCTTCATCAGGGACTCAACCGACAGCCAGGACACTCCCGGCAAAGCCTTCGTGGTCACCGTTCGGTTCCCTGCCCCCCCGGCCGACAAGAACGAGGACGCGCCGTTCTCGAAGGTGACCACCACTCCCCCGTCGGGAGACGGCGCGATGAACTCCACCCGCCGGGGACCGGGAAGGGCGACGGGCGTGACCTGTCGCGTCACCGTGTCGATGACGGCCAAGGCACCCTGTCGGGTGGCCACCCACAAGGATCCCCGCGCGTCCATGGCCCCGGTCCAGGGGCTGCCCCCCCCTGGAACCGGGACACTCTGCGCCTCGGCTTCGCCTTTGCCGAGACGATAGACGCCCAGAGGAGAAATGGCCCACACCACGTCAGAGGGGTCGCGAAAGATCCCGGTCACGATGCGATCGTGGAGGACGTCGAAACGCGGGTCCTGCTGAGCCAGCAGGCGTCCCGCCGCGCGAGCGGCCCGGGACAAATAAGCCACTCCCCCATCCATGGCGAAGAGCAGGCCGCCGCCCGGATCTTCGGCCAGGCCATAGATGGTACGAGCGTCGAAACCGTCGAACCGGGCTTCGGCGAGGGACACCGGGTTCCCCTGATCGTCGGTACGAAAGGTCAGCACGCGGCTTTCGTTGGAGATCCAGTGCACGCCCTTCTGGTCCACATTGATGGAGCGAAAGCTCTCCTTGTCGGCGCGCAGGAAACGAACGCCTCGCCCCATGAGCAGGAGATTGAGCCCGCTCTCGATGGTACCCACCCACAACTGGCCCTCGCGATCGTACAGAAGCGTCACCGCCGCCACGCGGGCGCGATCGTTGCGGGATTCGACTGGAACCAGGGTTCGCGATTCGAGAGTGAACAAACCGGCATTCGTGCCCACGAAGACCCGACCCTCAGCCGTCACCGAGAGGGAACGATGTCCTGCGGCGGCGCCCCTCGGAAATGGAGTGGTCTCCACCGCGCCGCCGGCGGCGACGGAAAGTACGGAAAGGCCGCGATTCGAAGTGAAATAGACCTGGTCGCGCCACCCGGCCACATGATCGATGGCCGAAAGTGTTCGGGGAGAGGCCTGGAACTCCGCCGACTTCCTGAAGCGAGTCCCCACCGGGGTCAGACGAATCAGGCCGTGGTTGCGGGTGGCAAGCCACACTGCGCCGGTGTGATCGACCGCGAAGTCGGTGGCTTCGAAGGGGATCGCTCCGTCGATCCCCACCGCATTCCATTGGCCGCCGAGGTGGCGCAGGAGCATGCGCTCCCCGGCAAGCGCCCACAGGGCGCCATCGCGAGCCCGGAAGAACCGCCGGACCGCGAGCTGAGCGGCCGTGGCGGGGAGAGACACGGGCTCGAAACGATCCCCCACGAGCCTGGAAATACCGCTGGCGGTGCCGACCACGATGGCGCCGGAGGGCTCCTCAGAGACCGCGAAGACGGCGGAGCGGGATAAGCCGACCTCCGGACCGAAGACGCGGATGGTCGGCCCGCCCAGTTGGGCCAGGCCGGCGGTGGTTCCCGCCCAAAGCCCTCCGTAGGTGTCCTGATACAGGCTCAGGACCTGGACCGCGGGCAGGCCTTCCCGGAGCGAGAAGTTCGCGTCCGGCACCACGAACTCAAGCTTTGCGGCCAGGAGGAGGGCGGTCGCAAGGCTCGTCAACATGACGCCTCCGAGTCTAGTTCCTCCACCCGCGAGGGAGGGCTTGTCGCCCCCTTCCCAAAGTCACTCATAATGGAGCGCAGAATGTCCGACGAGCCCAGGATCGCGCCCCCCCCGGAGCCCGAAGACCGAAAGCCCATGGTCGGCTGGTTCGATCCGGTCCCCCTGGTCACCACCGGTTTCAATGTCCTGGTTTCGACGCTCTTCGGCCGCCACTCGGACTATCGGCTGCTGGAGGCTCTCGCCGCCGGCTTTGGCACCGACGTCTACGACTACTCGAAAGCCGGCGAGAGGCCGCGTGATGAGGCCTGGCTCGACTACGTCGCCGACACCGGAGACGGCTGGAACCCGACCTATGCCGTTGCCTACTGGTGCTCGCGCGACCACCTGAGCGTGGCCACCTCTTCCGGGGCGCACTTCGATACCCGGGCGGGCGACATCCTTGTCTTCGGCGGCGATCAGGTCTACCCGACCGCCTCGCGGCGCGGCTATCAGGATCGTCTGGTCAAACCCTTCGAGACCGCGCGCGCCTACTCTCGCGAACCCGCGCCCGATGTCTTCGCCATCCCCGGCAATCACGACTGGTACGACTCCCTGGTTTCCTTCACCCGTCTGTTCTGCAGCGGCCGGTGGTTCAAGGGATGGCGCACCCGCCAGAAGCGAAGTTACTTCGCTCTGAAGCTTCCCCACGGAGTCTGGCTCATCGGCGCCGATGTTCAGCTCGGTTCGGACATCGACGCGCTGCAGATCGAATACTTCAAGGCGGTGGCGGCGCAAACGCAGAAGGGCGACCGCATCGTGGTCTGCACCGCGGAGCCGCACTGGATCGCGGCCCGCGCGTATCAGGAGATGGATCCGGAGTCCAACGAGAACAACCTTCGCTACTTCGAGACCGTCCTCCAGGGGAACGGCGCCTCGATCGTCGCCTACCTCGCGGGCGACCTGCACCACTACCGTCGCCACGCGAACGCCTCGGGGATCCAGAAGATCACCGCGGGAGGAGGCGGGGCTTTCCTTCATCCCACTCACGGCCCGGACGCGTCAAGGCTCGATGGCGGTTTCGACCTCCGCAGCGCGTATCCCAAGGAATCGACATCGAGACGCCTGACCTGGCGCAATCTGGCCTTCCCGTTCCTCAATCCGAAGTTCGGCCTGGCCATGGGGTCGCTCTACTTCCTCCTGGGCTACTTCTGGAACCAGGGCCGGGGTGTTCTGCTCGGTCTCCTCATCCTGATCCTCGGCTTCATCCTGTTCACCGACACCCATTCGGTCTGGTACAAGCGCCTCGCCGGCACGGCCCACGGCCTCGCCCACGCCGCCACGGCCTGGGGGCTTTTGAGCCTCGCCCAGACGCTCTCTCTCTCGCTCGGTCTCACCCATCCGCTCCTCCTGGAGGCCTTCAATGGCGCCTTCATGTTCCTGTGCGGCGGCCTGGCGGGCTCATTCCTGATGGGCGCTTATCTGCTGATTTCGCTCAACGCCTTCGGACGGCACTCGAACGAAGCGTTCTCCGCACTGCGCATCGAGGACTACAAGAACTTCCTCCGCCTGCACGTCGACAAGGACGGCTCGCTCACCATTTTTCCAATCGGCATCGAACGCGTGCCCCGAAGGTGGAGGGCGACCGGCGCCACCTCGCCCTACGAGCCGCAACTTGAGCCAGACGATCCCGCCTCCTCCTCCCCGCACCTGATCGAACCCCCGGTGGTGATACGGACCGTCGACTCGAGTTTGTGACGTCATCAAGGGAGTCACTGGCACGCCGAGTTCCCACTCGCAGCGCGCCGGGGATGGAGCTGCGGCCATCATCGTCGCGCGGTGACGGGGATGAAGTTATTTCACGTCGTACTCGGGCTTGCTGGCGCGCATGATGTATTTGTCGAACCAACCGACGATGTGACGGAGGCGTTCGATCCGATGGGACGGCTTGCCGGAGCGGGAGAGTTCGTGGGTCTCGCCGGGGAAGCGGACCATCACGGTGTCGATCTTCCGGTACTTCAAGGCCCGGAACATCTGCTCTCCGCCATCGGACGGCGGAGTGCGCATGTCGTCTTCGCCCTCAATCAGCATCAGCGGGGTGGTCACCTTGTCCACGAAGGTAATGGCGGAGCGGGCGGCGAAGTCTTTCGGATCCTGCCAGGGCGCGGCCCTGAACCACGACGGCTGGAAGAGGACGAAGTCGGCGGTGTACCAGAAGCCGGCCCAGTCCGCGATTGAACGCTGGGACGCCGCGGCCTTGAAACGCTGGTCCTGGGTGACGATCCAGTTGGTCAGAACCCCGCCGCCGCTGCCGCCGGTGACCGCGAGCCTCGCCGGATCGGCCCAGCCGCGCTTCACCATCTCGTCGACGCCGATCAGCAGATCCTTCGCATCGTCGCCCGGATAGTGGTACTGGATGATGTTCGCGAAGTCCTGGCCGTAGCTGGTGGAGCCGCGCGGATTGGGGTAGAGGACCACGTAGCCTTTCGCCGCCATCCACTGCATCTCGTGAAAGAAAGTGTAGCCATAGGCGGAATGCGGGCCGCCGTGGATGTTGAGGATGAGCGGGTACTTCTTCCCCGCTTCGAAATCCGGCGGCCGCTGAACCAGGGCATGGATCTTCTTGCCGTCGAAGGTCGTGTACCACAGGTCCGCGGGAGCGGTGAGGTTCAAGCCGCCGAAGAGCTGGTCGTTGAAGGACGAAAGGCGCGTGGTCTTTCCGGTGGAGGCCTCGAGGGCGTGCAGATCCCCCAGCACGGTCGGAGTGGAAATCAGCGCGACCAGGGTCCTGGTGTCCGCCGAGGCGGAATACTGCATGACATCCTGATCGCCCGTGGTCAGGGCGGTCACCGCTCCCGTGCGCGAGTCGATGCGCTTGAGATTGGCCCGGCCCTGCTCAGCGCACTTCACCAGAATCGACTTCCCGTCCGCGCTCCAGATCATCCCTCCCACCGACCCGCCCCGAGGGGGCGCTTGATCTCCGCCGACGCCGCCGCCCACCCCATAGTCGTAAGCGATAGTGAGGTTTTTCGGCGTTCCCGCGAGACCATCGGCGAAATCGGCCATGAAGAGGTCCGACTGGTCAAAGGACCTCACGGGCACGGTATTCCTGGACCCGATGAAAGCAAGCCGCTTCCCGTCGGGCGAAAAGTCGTAGTCGCCCATGCCGCCCTCGAAGTCGAGGGCAAGCTTCGACTCGCCGCCCGAAACCGGCACCGACCAGATCTGAGAGCGCGAGTCCTGGTAATAGGGCTCCTTCCGGTGGAGCGACCGGTAGTACAGGGTCGAGCCGTCCTTCGAGAACAGGGGGGCGCCCGCGCCAAAGGGATCGTTGGAGATGCGCCGGGGCTCGGTCGATGAACCGTCGGAGAGACCGACGGCCCACATCTGGGCTTCGCGGGTGGGATCGAGATAGCCGCCGCCGTTCGACCGGTAGACCGCCCGGGTGATCACCTTCACGTCGGATTCCTTCGGCGGGTCCTGGGGTGGATTCTTCGCGGTCTGGATGTCGTGATCGGTGGTGGTGCTGGTGAATACGATGGTCCGGCCATCGGGCGAGAAGGTGGCCGCGGAAGCGCCCTTGGGCAGGTCGGTGATGGCCTTCGGCTCGCCCCCCGACATGGGGATCAGGTATAGCTGGGCGGGCTGAGGCTTGCCGTCCTTCTCGGCCACCCGCACGAAGGCCAGCAGCGATCCGTCGGGGGAAAAGCGCGGCCCGGAATCGCGAGGCCCGGCGGTGAACCGGCGGGGCGGGGTGCGGCCATCGGTCGAGGTCAGCCAGATCGAGGTTTCGTAAAGGTCCTTCTTCTCGTTGACGTCGACTCGCACGAAGGCCACGTGTCGACCGTCGGCCGAGATTTCAGGGTCGGTGCTCCACACGAATTTCGTCACGTCGGTCTCGGCGATGAGCCGCTTCGCGACGGGAGCGGTTTGCGCCTCGGCGATGGCGCTCAGGGCCACACAGAGGAAAAAGGTGTACGAGAGCTTCTTGATCATGGGGCTCCTGGGTCTTGAGAGGTAGGGCGAGAGCTTAGCCCGCCTCTTCAACGATCTGACCCTGCGGGTCCCGATGGTCCATGGGCGCGGCCCGGGCTACGGAGGGCACGCGGTCGCGCCAGCGTGTGGGATATCGTCTCGGTGCCACATGGACTTGAGACGCTCCCGCATCACCGTCACCGGAGGCTCCGGCTTCCTCGGCGAGCACGTCGTCGCCGAACTGCGCTCCCGGGGCGCCGCCGAGGTCTTCGTGCCCCGGAAGAGTGAGTTCGACCTCGTTCGCCGCGAGGGCTGCCAGAAACTCTTCGACGAGGCTCGCCCGGAGATCCTGATTCATCTCGCCGCGAGAGTGGGCGGTATCGGGGCCAATCGCGAGAACCCGGGCACCTTCTTCTACGAGAACCTCATGATGGGCGCTCAGCTTCTCGAGGAGGCGCGGGTTCACGGCGTCGCCAAGTTCGTGACCATTGGAACGGTGTGCGCCTATCCCAAGTTCACTCGTGTCCCCTTCCGGGAAGACGACCTGTGGGAAGGGTATCCGGAGGAAACCAACGCGCCCTATGGAATCGCCAAGAAGGCGCTGCTGGTGCAGGGTCAGGCCTATCGCCAGCAGTTCGGCCTGAATGCGATCTACCTTCTGCCCGTGAACCTGTACGGCCCCGGCGATCACTTCGACCCGGCGGTCTCCCACGTCATTCCCGCCCTCATCAAGAAGTTCGAAGACGCGATCGAGGCTCGGGGCAAGGAGGTCGAAGTGTGGGGAACCGGGAACGCCTCACGCGAATTCCTTTTCGTCGAGGACGCGGCCCGCGGCATCGTGGACGCCACCGAAAGATACGACGGCGAAGCGCCGGTCAATCTGGGCGCGGGCTTCGAGATCTCCATGCGCGATCTGGCCGAGCTCCTGCAACGGCTCAGCGGCTTCGAGGGCGAACTCCGGTTCGACCCCACCAAGCCCGACGGCCAGCCCCGCCGGTGCCTCGACACCTCCCGGGCCGAGGCCATGTTCGGGTTCAAGGCGCGGGTGTCGTTCGAGGAAGGCCTCAAAAGGACAATCGAGTGGTATCGGAACAAACAGACCTCTCGCCTCTAGCCAAGAGCGCCCGGGATGAGGTTCGGGCCTTTTACGAGTCCCACCACACCGAGATCGCCCGGGACCGGGAAAACCGGTCGTATTACTACGACTACCTCTCCCGCATTCTGAGGGCGCGCGTCGCCCCGGGCCAGAGGGTGCTGGAAATCGGCTGCGGGTCGGGCGATCTTCTGGCCGCGGTCGCTCCTTCATTCGGGGTGGGCATCGATCTGTCAAGCAAATCGGTGGCGGCGGCCCGCGCCCGGCATCCGCACCTTCACTTTTTCGAAGGCGACGCCTGCGAGGCTTCGACCCTGTCTCAGGCCCGCGGGCCGTTCGACGTGATCCTGATCGTGAACGTGCTGACTTTCCTCGGAGATGTGAGGCGCCTGTTCGACGCGCTGCACTTCGTCTCCCATTCGAAGACGCGGGTGGTCATCTACAGCTATTCGCGACTGTGGCAGCCGGTTCTGCGGGTGGCCGAATTCCTGGGCCTCAGGCAGGTGCAGCCCGCGGAGGCCTGGATCCCCCAGGAAGAAGTGCGGGCCATGCTCCACCTCGCGGACTGGGACCTGGTGCGGGAGGACCGTCAGATCGTCTTCCCCATCTACATCCCCCTGGTATCGGAGATCCTGAACCGGTGGATCGGCCATCTGCCCCTGATCGACTTGTTCTCGCTCATGTTCGGCATGGTGGGGAGGCCCAGGACGATCCGCCACGCCGCGTCGACCAAATCCGACCCATCGGTCACTGTCGTCATCCCCTGCCGCAATGAAGAGGGCCACATCGCCCCCATGGTGGCGCGACTGCCGGAGCTTCCCCCCAACAGCGAGTACATCTTCGTGGAGGGCGGTTCGAAGGACGGGACCGAGGCGGCCATAAAGCTCGCCATCGAGAGAAACCCCGACAAGCCGCTGCGGTTCCTGAAGCAGACCGGCAAGGGCAAAGGCGACGCGGTGCGCCTCGGCTTCGGAGCGGCCCGGGGCGAAGTTCTGGCCATCCTCGATTCGGACATGGGTGTCGCCCCCGAAGATCTGCCCTCGTTCGTGAACGCTCTCGCCCGCGGTCACGCCGACTTCGTGAACGGCTCCAGGCTGGTCTATCCGATGGCCGGGAAAGCCATGCGCTTTCTGAACCTGGTGGCCAACAAGTTCTTCGCCCTGCTCTTCAGCTGGATCCTTGGCCAGAGCTGCCGTGACACCCTTTGCGGCACCAAGGTCCTCTATCGATCGGACTACGAGCGCATCGCCGCCCACCGCTCCTACTTCGGCGACTTCGATCCCTTCGGCGATTTCGATCTGCTCTTCGGAGCGTCGAGGTTGAATCTGCATATCGTCGATCTGGCCGTGCGCTATCACGAACGCGAGTACGGCGAAACCAACATCAGTCGTTTCTCGCATGGCCTGCTCCTGCTCCGCATGAGTGCTTTCGCCTCGCGCAAGCTCAAGTTTCTCTAACTGAGGGCCGGACCGGAGTTCGAGGGCCGGCCACCGTCGAGGCGGGAACGGGCCCTCATACGGGCGGCGGTCGGGCAGCAGGTCGGCAGCCTCTGCCGGCTGGTCGCCGAGTCGTCGATGATCAGGACCTCCCGCAGCTGGAATTCACGGTCTCGCTTCGTTTCACCGGGCGCGGCATGGTCGCGTGCGGCCGCGGGGTTCAACCCGTTGAACCCATGGAAATCTGAGACTTTCGCCCGGCCTCCCGCGTCTAGAACAGTGTCTCTAACCCAAAGAAAGGCCTCACCCCGCCATGAAGAAATCGCTCCTGCTGCCCATAGCCGTCGCCGGGCAGCTGCTCACCGCAACCGCATTCGCTCAAGGATCCGGGCGCGACATCACCATCCTCCGAGTGTCCGGACCGCAGCTGGGGGTCCGGCTCGTGGAGGTCGACCAGGAGGCGGTCACCCGCCTGAAACTCAAAGAGGAGAAGGGCGCGCTCGTCACCGAAGTCCTGAAGGAGTCGGCGGCCGAGAAAGCCGGAATCAAAGAAGATGACGTCATCCTGAAATTCCAGGGAGAGTCCATACTCACCGCCGCCCAATTGAGCCGTCTGGTCCGCGACGTGCCCTCCGGGAGGAAAGTGGACATAGACCTCGTGCGCGCCGGCGCGCCGGTGAAGGTCGTCGCCACCATCGCCACCATAAAGAACGGCGACGGGTCGGGCCGAGGCATGAAAATGCCGGAACTCGCGGACCTCGACAGACTCGACGAACGAATGGGCGAGCTCCGGTGGAAGTCCGAAGAAGGGCCGGAACGGGCCTTCAACTTCCGGCTCGATGAGAACGGCCCGGCGGTGATGCATCTCAATCCTCTCCGCCGGGGCCGGCTGGGCATCGCCTACAACGAGATAGACGGTCAGCTGGCAAAGTACTTCAAGGCGCCGGGCGAGACCGCGATCCTGGTCGAGTCGGTGGTCGAGGGGTCACCGGCCGAAAAAGCGGGGGTCAAGGCCGGGGATCTGTTGATCAAACTGGGCGGCGCCACCGTGAAGGACAGTTCGAACCTCATGGCCGCGGTGCACGGTCTGGAGAGCGGGAAGGCCACGCCGCTCAGCGTGTGGCGTGACGGCCGGAGCGTGGATCTTTCGGTGACGATCAATGACGAGCCGGCGAAGGCTCCCCACCGGCGCCGGCCGGTGTCCTGAGCGCCCCCCATCCTGGCCCTGAGGTAGGTTCTACTTCAGAGCCAGGTGGATGGCGTCCTCGATAACGGCCCGGGTCTGGCCGTTCACGAAGTGCTTGACCACGATCCCCGCCTTGTCGACGAAGAACAGGGTGGGGAAAACCGAGACCCCTCCGTAGGCGCTCTGAACCTCCGCGGTGGCGTGGGCCAGGGGGAATTCGATGCCCAGCCTGGCCGCATAGTCGGCCCGGGTCTGGTCGGTGTAGTCGAGTTCCAGCAGGCGGTCGGCGTTCAGGCCGATGATGGTGAAGCCCTTCGGACCATAGACCTTGTCCAGTTCGACCAGCAGAGGCGAGGTGGTGAGGCAGGGCGGACAGTTGGTGAACCAGAAGTAGAGCAGAAACGGCTTTCCCGCCATGGAGGCCAGGGTCAGATCGTCGCCGCCATAGGTCTTGACCGCGAACCCAGGGGCGGGATTCCCCTCCCATCCGGCGATGGTGCGCTCCAGAACCTTCCCAAACCGGGGATGACGCGTGATCGCGTCCACATCCACTTTCAGGATTTCGCCCGTCTTCGGGTCGCGCTCGAGGAAACGGGGCATGCGGGGATCGGATTCCATGATGCGAAGAATCACGTCCGCGGTGCCGGGCACAGTGAAGGCGAACTGCTCGGAAATCTGCCCAAGGGAGGGCGGCTTTCCGGTCGCCTCCTGGACCTGGACCACGAAGAGGGGAATCTTGAAGAAGGTGTTGAACAGCCGGTTCAAGGCCTTGCGCTCGGGCGCCCCGGTGAAAACCTCGTTGAAGAGGGTCGAAACCACCACTGGCTGGCCCGGCTTCACATTGGCCTGGAGGTACTCGATGATCGCGGCCTCGGGGCTGGCGGCGGCATTGGGCTGGATATCCTGGGGCGGGGCCACCAGGGCAAGAGAGAGGGCAAGAGCAGTCTGCATCATAATTTTATGCTTGACATTGTCGCATGCGGAGGAGTACTTTCGCTCTTGCCCCTCCCGGGGAACGCCGCTCGGGACCCCATCCACCCACACCTCCTACAGGCGTGACCGGCTGGAGAGACAGCCTCTGTTTTCCGCACAAGTGTCGAAGATCCCCCCTGGTTTTCACACTCTCTCAACCCTCAAGAAGTCACGGAATCCCGACCAAAGTGGTCGGGATTCTTTGTGTTGGGTCCTCCCGCTCCCTTAGGCTGGTGCCCGGTGACGGCCATGGACCCGGATTTGTTTCGCGAAGCGATGTCGAGGTTTGCGAGCGGCGTAACCGTGGTGACGTCGAATCGGGGCGACCTCAGGGTCGGGATCACGGCCAGCTCCTTCGTGAGCGTCTCCGCCGATCCCCCGATGGTCCTGGTCTGCCTCACCAGGGTTCACCCCGCTCACTCGGTGATTGAAGAGGTCCGGGCCTTCGCGGTCAATATTCTGGGCGCCCACCAGCTGGAGATCGGCCTTCGCTTCGCCGGCCTGAGGCCCGAAATCACCGATCGGTTTCTGGGGCTCGCCTGTGCTTTGGGAGTGACGGGATCGCCGCTCCTCGTGGACTCTCTCGCCTCCCTGGATTGCCGCCTGGTCAAGACCCATGAGGGCGGGGACCACGCCATCCTCATCGGCGAAGTGGTGCACGCTCAGGTGGCCGGGGACGGGCCTCCCCTTCTCTATCACCAGAGGGCGTGGTGCCGGCCGGACTCGATTCCTCTGCCGGAGCCGGCGCCCGGCTCCGGCCCGGGCCCACTGGCGAAGGCCTAGTCCGACTTATGGAAACGGGAAAGCGCCTGGGACCCAGGCTATCGCCGGGGTGACGGCAAAGGCGGTAGGTCGTCGCGACGGTGAGGTACACCACTATTTGCTGATGTTCTTCGAACCGCCGCCGCGGCGAGGTGAAGACCCCCTCACCAGGTGTCTTCGGGGAGCCGGGCCTTGTGGTTCTCGTGGCGCGCCATCACGAAGAGCAGGTCTGAAAGGCGGTTCAGGTAGATACCGATCACGGGATCGACCGGGACCTTGCGAGCCAGGGACACCACCGAACGTTCCGCGCGGCGGCAAACGGTGCGAGCGAGGTGAAGCTCGGCCCCGATCCGGCCGCCCCCGGCCAGGATGAAGGCCTGCAGGGGCGGCAGGTCCGCCTGCCGCTGATCGATCTCGCGCTCGAGCGCCTCCACCCGGGAGTCTCCGGTCACCACCTTCTCCTTGCGTTCCGCGATCTTGTCCTTGGGATCGGCCAGGCGGGCGGAAAGGGAGAAGAGGTCCTTCTGGATGTCCTTGAGCAGCGCGCCCGTGGGCGAGCCCGGCGGCAGCCCGCTCTTGATCACGCCCAGCATCGCCTGAAGTTCGTCGATGTCTCCGTAGGCCGAGACCCGGGGATCGTCCTTGTGCACCCGCGACCCGTCGATCAGTCCGGTGTCGCCGTGATCGCCCGTCTTGGTGTAGATCTTCATGCAGTCGAGGGGGAGGGGCGGAGTTGAGATTCGTGCTGGTGCGCCCTGAGGGATTCGAACCCCCTACCCCTTGGTTCGAAGCCAAGTGCTCTATCCAGATGAGCTAAGGGCGCACGTCACGAGTCCCGCGATTCTCCGCGGCGGGGTAGCTTATCGCGTCCGCCCACCGGCAGTGACGCGATCGGCAGGAAGGGTGAGTTGGGGGGGATAGCCTGGCCGAAGATCGGAGGGTCCGACCCTCTCGTCAACGTCAACGTCCGCGTGAACGTGAGCGTCAACGTGAGCGTCAGCGTGACCGTCAGCGTGCGCGTCAACGTGACCGTCCAACGTCAACGTGCGCGGGAAGCACCGACGTAAACGCTCCACCATGTCGTCATCGCGAGCAGTGCACGGACTACGTCCGTGACTGTTCCTAAGAAACCCCACCCCCGTCACCCCGGCAATAGCCGGGGTCCAGGCCGATTCGAAAAGTGCACGAAATGGGCCTTTCTCGCATGGGGTTCTCAGCAGGGACCCGTCGTCCCGCTTGGACCGAAGCGATCTCGCTTCCGCCGTCGCAGGGATCGACCGGAGTCGTCAACGTGAGCGTTCGCTGAGGGTCCTTTCGGAGGGGTCAGACCGACGGCGGCCTTTGACGGTCCACCGTCGCCTCCGTGCGAACCGAAGTCAAGGGTTCCTCGCTTCGCTCGAACTTTCCTGCGGAAAGCTTCGCCCTTGACTTCGGCCCCCACTCCGGCGGTTCAGGACGCGTCAAAGGCCAATCCCGGCCTGACCTCGCCGAAAGGACCCGCGCATGAACGCTCCTGAAACCCCTTCCCTCCACCGGTTCGACGCCTATCGCCTCTCGCTCGACTTCCGACGGATTGTGCTGACCTGGCTCCCTCTCAAACGCGCGGAGCTCTCCGACCAGCTCGACCGCGCTTCCATTTCGATTTCGCTCAACGTAGCAGAAGGCGCGGGCCGGGCCCTGCCCCGTGAGCGCGCGCGTCACTACACCATCGCGCGCGGCTCGGCGGTTGAGTGTCTCGCGTGCCTCGATCTGCTGGAACTCGAAACCTCGGTCGAACAAATGCCGGAGGCCCGGGTCGTCTTGCTTCGAGTCCTGAGCGTCCTCACCGCCCTGATTCGGCGCTGACGAATCACCCGGCTTCGGGGGCGGTCCGATCGCCGCTCCCGTCGCCTCGGCGGTTGCCGTTCGCAGCGTTTCCCGAACTAGGCAGCGAATCTATCCAGCCCCGGAGGCCCCGAATCATTCGGCCGCAAATCCAGGCAGGGAGGAACCTCGAGCGACCGTTTCGCACCATAGAGTCCCGGAATAGACTGCGGAGCATGCAGGCTCTTCCGGGAAATGCAGACCTGTCCAATGGGTGTTCGGTAGACTTGGAGGGAGGATTCATGAGGTGCCCGAAATGCGGAGAACCCGTGCCGATCAGGGCGATGATCTTCTCGGACGCCTTCCGTGGGTTCGACTGTGCAGCGTGCACGACGGCTCTGCAGGTCACGTATTTCAGCCGCCTCGCGGTGATGGCAGTCTCCATCGTGGTGGGCTTGGGTGTTGCGACTGCGCTACGGACTGCCGGCCTTGCTCAGTGGCTGGTCGTGCTTGGGGGTGGGGCTGCTCTGTTCGGTGCCTACGCGCTGGCGTGCCGCCCGTTGGTTCAGCTCAAGGTCGTGAAGTAGCGTTCTTGCGGTGATGCCGCGATGCGACGCCGCGGAGTTCCGACGTGGAGCATGGCGCGGACGGGAGGCCGCAACTCGAGTCGGGGCCGACGAACCGTCGCGAGTAGGCGGCGGAGCTGCCGAACAAAGGGATGAAGCTGGCGAAGCCCGGTCAACTTCGAAGCTTCGCAGCTTATCCCTGGTGTTCGGTGGAACCATCGGGGCGCGGAATGCGGCGTGACCAACGGATGCCGTCCGAGACGGAGATCTGCACACCATGATCCAGATCGTCTGGGAGTTCATCGTTAAGGAGTCAGCCGTAGGTCGGTTCCTTCGGGCATACGGCCCAAACGGTGCGTGGAGTCGTCTGTTCCGGGAATACCCAGGATTCTTGGGAACGACCTTGCTGCGCGACGAGGAGAACCCGCGCAGATTCCTGACCATCGATCTCTGGGAGACAGGGAGCCACCGGAAGCGGATGCTGACCCAGGCCAAGGCTCAGTACTCCGAACTGGATGACGTGTTGGCTGACTTGACTGAGTCCGAGGAGGAGATAGGCATCTTCGACACTCTGACCGACGTGACCGTAAGCGCGTCCCAGCGCGAGCCGAAAGAAGGAGAGAGAAGTCCGTGGCACGAGCCGCCGAACAAGGGGATGAGGCTGGCGAAGGCCAGGCGACCGCCGGCATGCGGGTGACGCTTCTTCAGATCAAGGTTGTCCACACCCTGGTGTTCTTCGTCCTGAGCGGATGCGTGGTGCTGGTCTTGTACTCGGGCGTGTCCGACAGAATCACCCGGTGGACCTGGGTGGGCGTGTCCCTGATCGTGATGGAGGGCATCGCCCTTGCTTCGTGTGCCGGAAAGTGTCCTCTCACGGTCTTGGCCGAGCGACAAGGTGCAATTCAGCCCGGGGTGGCGGACATCTTTCTTCCAAAGTGGTTCGCCGATCGGATCTTCCCTTTGTGTGGCACCGCGTTTCTCGCCGGCTGCATACTCGTGACCTGGCGCCTGGTGGCTTCGTGAGTCCCTGGGTGACGCGCGACCAGAGTCACAGCCCATTTGGGGGCGAACCTGCCAGGGCATCGGCCGGACCGCGGACGCGGGTGTTTTTGCCCCCGAGAGTTCTCATCGGGAGAGCCGGCGAAGGCTATGCGGGGCGGCCTCGAAGACCTTCGCGGTTCGGCCCGCGGTCGGGCCAGGAATTGAGGAACGAAAGGTGACGGTATCCGTCTTTGTCGGCACGAGCATCGATGGTTTCATCGCGCGGCAGAACGGCGATCTGGACTGGCTTCCCGCTGGCGGCGGCGAACCACACGGGTACGACGAATTCATGGCGACCGTCGACACCCTGGTCATAGGGCGAAAGACGTTCGAGACGGTTCTGACCTTCGGGGAGTGGCCATACGGCCCGAAGCGGGTCGTGGTCCTGAGCAGCCATCCCGTCGACCTTTCGGTGGCGGTGGCCCGCGGCGGCGTGGTGGAGCAGATGAGCGGCGAGCCCGCCGGAATCGTGTCGAACCTCGCCGCCCGCGGGGCGCGGCACCTCTATGTGGACGGTGGCGTCACCATTCAAGGATTCCTTCGTTCCGGCCTGGTCAATCGGCTGGTCATCACTCGTGTCCCGGTGTTGATTGGCGACGGCATTCCGCTCTTCGGAAGCCTCCCCCGGGACGTCCGAGTGCGCCATGTCGCAACTCGCTCCTATGCAAGCGGCCTGGTTCAGAGCGAGTATGAGGTCGGCGCGGCCTGACCTCGAAAACGCCTCAGACCTCGCCGGCGCGATCAGGATCTTCCCCCGGGTCCGCCCTGCGGTATCGTTGCCGTTCCTCTCGTCGGGCGGCGAAGGGCGTTCGCGCCACCTCACCCCGCATCCCGTCCCACCAGCCACTGGAGGCTCCCCTTGCGACTCTGTCTTTCCACCCGGGCTCTCGTCCTGGGCGCTCTCGCGGCGGCGGTCCTCGCTGCGCCCTCTTCCACTCTGGCCCAGACCCAAGCGACACCGGCTCAAGCCACCGATCCCGAATTCGCGAAGCTGGTGAAGGAGTGGACGACCAAGCCCGAATTCATCTCGCCCCTGGTGGACTTCCTGCCTTTGAAGAAGGGGATCCCCACCCCGAAGGATGTCCTCGGCCGCTGGGTAGGCTCGCCCAATCGGCTCACCACCACCACCGAGGCCTACGCCTATTACCGCGCGCTCGAGAAGGCTTCTCCCCGGGTGAAGATCCTCGTCATCGGCAAGACCGACGAAGGCCGCGAACAGCTCATCGTCAACATCGCGAGCGAAGCGATCATCAAGAACCTCGAGATGTATCGCGGATACCTCGGCCAGATCGCGGATCCGCGCCAGTACACCGAAACCCAGATGAAGGCGGTGATCGCCAGGGCGAAGCCCATCTACTACGTCTCCGGCGGACAGCACTCACCCGAAACCGGGCCTCCCGAGATGCTGATGGAACTGGCCTACCGCCTGGTCGCGGACGACTCAGCGCTCTACCAGGGCATTCGCGACAACGTCATCGTCGCCATCAACCCGGTGGTCGAGCCCGACGGCCGTGACCGAGTGGTCGACTGGTACCACCGCCACAAGGTCGATGAGACCGACGAGCGGACGGCTTCCGGCGGCCCGCCCTATTGGGGCAAGTATGTCTTCCACGACAACAACCGCGACATCAATTACTCCCAGGTCACCATGCGGAACGTCCTCGACTGGTATCTGCAGTGGCACCCGCCGATCATACACGACCTGCATGAGTCGGTGCCCTTCATGTACACCTTCTCCGGCCAGGCCCCGCAGAACCCGACCCTCGATCCCATCCTCTTTGCCGAGCTGCCGTGGTTCACGAACTACGAGAAGTCCCAGATGATGAAGTACGGCATGCCCGGGGTGTGGGACTTCGCCTTCGTGGACATGTGGTCGCCAGGCTATCTCGCCTTCATGTCCAGCAACCACAACGGAATCATCCGCATGTACGAGACCTTCGGGAATGGCGGCGCCACCACCATGAAGCGGAAGATCGCGGACGCCGGCCGCGGGGCAAGCCAGACCTCCCGCGAGTGGTATCGGCCGTGGCCCCCTTACAAGGAAGTGGTCTGGTCGATGCGCAACAACACCAACTACATGGAGACGGGCGTCCTCTCCGCCCTTGAACTGACCTCGAAATTCCCCGGCGTGATTCTCGAGAACTTCTACAAGAAGAGCTTCAATTCCATCGAGGCGGGCAAGAAGGACGCGCCCCACGGCTACGTCATCCCGGGCGGCCAGAAGGATCAGACCCGCGTGGCCATGCTCATCAACCTCCTTCGGATTCAGGGGATCGAAGTCGGCAAGGCCACCGCCGAGGTCAGGGTCAAGGAAGGCAAGTTCCCCGCGGGTTCCTACGTGATCAAGCGCGACCAGCCCTACGGGCGTCTGGCCAGGATCCTGCTCGAGAAGCAGAACTTCCCCGACGCCAATCTGCGCACCTACGACGACACCGGCTGGACCATGGGCCTCATGAACCAGACCGAGGTCAAGGAAATCGCCGACCTCGCCATCCTCCAGGCCGCGGTGGAAACGGTGGACATGATCAAGCTCCAGGGCTCCGAATCGGGCTCGGGCCGCTACGTGGCCGCCCTGAATTACGGCGCCAACAACATGGCCACCTTGCGCTTCAAGTTCAAGGACATGAAGACGGTGGCCAACGAGAAGGCGGCCAAGGTCGGGGACACCGACGTGCCCGCCGGCTCCTTGTGGTTCGACACTCAGGGCGGCGACGCGGCCGCGGTCAAGGCCGCGGTCGAATCGCTCGGTCTCACCGCGGTGGCGACCGACAACCCGCCCACGGTGCCCACCCACGAAGTCGACCTGCCCCGCCTCGCCGTGTTCTCCACCTGGGGCAGCACGCAGGAGGTCGGCTGGATCCGGCACGCCTTCGACTACTACGGCATCCCTTTCACCCTCATCTACAAGGAGCAGGTGAAAGCCGGCAACCTGGCGAAGGACTATGACGTTCTCCTCATCCCGAACCAGGGCCGCAGCGCCAAGGGCCTGGTGTTCGACATTCCGAACCGCGGGAAGGCGTTGCCCTACCAGAAGGATCCGAAGTTCCCGACCCTGGGCGGGTACGGGGAGTCCGACGACATCACCGGCGGCATGGGCCTTGAAGGTGCGACCGAGATCGACAAGTTCGTCAACGGCGGCGGATCGCTCGTGACCCTTGCCGCCGCGAGCTATTTCCCGCCCGACTTCGGGATCGCCGATCTGATCGACGCCCGCACCCCCTCGGCCGCCTTCTATGCGCCGGGCCCCATCATCGAGGCGGAGATCCAGGCCCCGGACAGCCCGATCTTCTACGGCTACACCGCGAAGACCATTCCCGTGCGCTACGGCAACGGCCCGCTCCTCAACGTGCCCGACATCCTGAAGGAGCGCGTGATGATGAAGTATCCGGGCGGCGAGAAATCGGTTTTGTCGGGTCTTCTCAAGGGCCCGGATGAGATCAAGGATCGTCCCGCCATCGTGGACCTGCCTCAGGGCAAGGGCCAGATCGTTCTCTTCGCTGGAAACCCCTGCTATCGCTGGCAGAACCACGGCGAGTTCGGGATGCTCTTCAACACCATCCTCCATTGGAACGACCTGCTGGGGGTCAAGGCCAAGGTGGTGGAGAGCCCGGCCGAGGGCGAAAGGACGGGGGCGCCCGGACGGTTGGAGTGACCCGATCCGCAAACGCGGCGGCCTTCGGACTCACCGCCGTTGCCCTCTTCGCCGCACCCTCCTGGGCCGGCGGGCTGGCCCCGCCCGCCCCCCCGGGGGAGATCGTCGACGTCAACACCATCGACCCCGAGACCTTCGCGGCTCTCGCCACTCGTCTCTCTCCCGGCGAGGAGATCGACATCGATGGCCGTTTCGAAGAAGCGGCCTGGCAGCGCGCCCGGGCGCAGGGGCACTTCGTTCAGCGCGAGCCCGACCTGGGCCAGGAGTCATCGCAGAGGACCGAATTCAAGATCCTCTACGACGACAAGCATCTGTACTTCGGGATCTGGGCCTGGGACGACGAGCCCGACCGGATCGTGGCCACGGAGATGAAGCGCGACTCCGGCCTGCGCAAGAGCGATCAGATCAAGATCAACATCGATACCTTCCACGACAAGCGGAACGCGTTCTACTTCTCCACCAACCCGCTGGGCGCCTTCAAGGACGCCACCACCACCGACAACGGCCGGCTCATCAACTACGACTGGAACGCGGTGTGGCGGAACCAGACCAGCCGGGACGAGCACGGCTGGTACATAGAGATCGCGATCCCCTTCTCCCAGCTTCGTTTCAAGGGGGGCCTCGGCGAAGCGGTCTGGGGCCTGAACGTCTGCCGGATTCTGCTCCGCCGGAATGAGGACAGCTATTGGGTCCCGTTTCCGCGCGAGTGGTCGCCCGCGGGTTTCGCGCGCATGTCCAATGCCGGGAAGATCGTCGGGCTCTTTGACCTCCGGCCGCGGCGGCGGGTGGAGTTCGTGCCCTTCGCGATTCCTTCGCTCAGCCGCAACGACCTCAACGCCGCGTCGAAGACAGACCTCGGCTACGGCTTCGATGCGCGGGTGGGGCTCCTGGGGTCGCTGACCGCGGACCTCACCTACAAGACCGATTTCGCCCAGGTGGAGGCTGATCAGGAGGTGGTGAATCTCTCGCGTTTCTCCGTGTTTTTTCCCGAGAAGCGGCAGTTCTTCACCGAGAGCGCCGGCATCTTCGACTATGGCCGGGTGGGGATCGGGCTTACCGGCGGGGACGCCACCCCCGACGGCGGACTTCTGCCGATCTTCTATTCCCGGAGGATCGGCCTGGTGAACGGATTGCCGGTGCCCATCGTGGCCGGGGGAAAGATCACCGGCCGCGCCGGCCCCTACACCCTTGGACTGCTGAACATGCAGACCGACGACTCCACGTCCCCGGCCGGGATCCCGATCAGGGGGGGCAACTATTCGGTCTTCCGGGTGAAGGGGAACATCTTCCGCGAGTCGACCATGGGAGCCATGTTCCTGAACCGTCAAGGGGGTCCGGGCTCACCCTTCAACCGGACGGCCGCTGCCGACCTGGGGCTGTTCCTGGGCCGAAACCTGAGCATCGCGGGCATGCTGGCGAAAACCTTCTCGCCGGAGGGGACCCCGGGCGGGGGCAACGGGGTCGCGGGTGCGGTCAACGTGGCCTGGAAAACGGACAAGTGGGACATGGGCGCCACCTACCTCGACGTCGCCCCGGACTTCAACGCCGAAATGGGGTTCATCTCCAGGACCGACATCAAAAACCCCAAGGCCCAGGTCAGTCGAGCCTGGCGGCCGAAAATCAGGAGCGTGCGGACGCTGCGGGCGGATCTGGGCTTCGATCTCTATCAGAATCACGAGGGAGACGAGGTCTCGCGCGGGTATGACGCGGCTTTCAACTGGGAGCGGCCGAGCGGAGCGGTGACCCAGGTAGCCACGTCCCGCGACCACGACGTTCTGACCCGGAACTTCGTCACTTTCGCGGGCGTCATCCAGCCCGGCGCCTACCGGTGGAACACCTACCGCGGCAGCTACACATCCAGCACCAGCGGGCAGAAGCTCGGCGGTTCCCTGGCCCTCGAAGGCGGCGGCTACTACGACGGCCGGAAACAGACCCTGAAGGCGGGCCTCAACTACGTGCCGAACGGGACCCTGCTCGTCGAGGGCACGTATTCCCGCAACCAGATCCAGTTGCCGGGCCTCGAGCCTGCCTCTTCGAACGTCATCGGAGCCCGGGTCAGTTACTCGTTCTCTCCCGTCCTTTTCGTCAAGGCCTTCGCGCAGATGAACGACGAGCGCAAGCTCGCGAGCCTCAATGTTCTGTTCTGGCACATCTACCGGCCGGGCAGCGACCTCTACGTGGTCTACAACCAGGGTTGGGACCAGGACGCGCCGGGACTTCCCTTCCTCAACTCGCGCGCCAAATCGCTGACCATCAAGATGACCTGGTGGTGGAGCCGGTAGGCTGGCCCGACCGTCGGGCCTCTCTCGATCCCTGGGGCGTGGCCCGTAAGATGGGGTCGTGGAGTCCTTCGAGCCCTATCTTGAGATCGCGATCAAGGCGGCTCGCGCGGCCGGCGACCTTCTAAGAGCGGACTTTCACCGACCGGACGGGCCGCGCGGAAAAGGCGAGAAGGCGCCCGCCGACACCGAGGCCGAGCAGGTTATCCGGGGGATTCTTCTGGGCGGCGGCAGCGATTGCGGTTTCCTGGGCGAGGAAACCGGCCAGGTGCCAGGCGCGCCCGGCCGTCCGATCTGGGTGGTGGACCCGAACGACGGCACTCGCGACTACATCAAGGGGAGGCGAGGCAGCTCGGTGTCCATCGCGCTGGTGGCGGAACGCCGGCCGGTCCTCGGCGTGATTCATCCCTTCTGCTATCCGGACGACCACGGCGCCTTGTACTCGGCGGCTTTGGGCCGCGAGGGGGTCTTCAAGGACGGAGCACCGGTCTCATCGAAACCTCCCGAGCGGCTGACCGACTCCGATGTCGTGCTGGTCTCCGGCGGAGGCGACCGGGCCGCGCGCTCGAACCTCCTGTGCACGAAACCCGCGCGGGTGATGTCGATTCCGAGCATCGCGCACCGACTGGCGCGAGTCGCGGCCGGCGAAGCGGGCGCCGCCACGTCTTTGTACTCTCCCCACACTTGGGACTTCGCGGCCGGTCACTGTCTGATTCTGGCCGCGGGCGGAGTGATAGTCGACCAGAACGGAAACGAGCCCGCCTACGACGACGAGGCGGGCGGAACGATGCCGCGGCTCTTTGCGGGATCAAGGCGAGTGGCCCTCGAACTGTCGACCCGGAACTGGGACCTCGCCTTCCAGGCGGAACGAGACACGTCGATGCCCATCGTCCGGGTCAGGAAAGGGGGGGCGGTCGCTGACCCGGCTCTGCTGTCGCGAGCGCAAGGCGCCTTTCTTGGACATCTCATTGGCAGCGCTTTTGGAGCTTTGTTCTGCGCGGGAAAGGAGAGCGCCCTCACTCACAAGCTGGACCTGGCATCGATCCGCAGCCCGGCGCTCAAGGGACGAAGGTCCGCCGGCCAGATTGGCGCGACGGGAGAACTCGCGGTGGCCACGGCGCGATCTCTGATCGATCTCGCCTCGGACGCGAGGAGCATGGGGCGCGTTTTCTCGAACTGGGTCGGGTCGATGCCCGAAGACGGGGACCGGGCCATCGAGGCAGCCGCGAAAGGCCAGCCGCTCGCCGAGAGCCTGTCCCCGAGCGCCCTGGCCCGGGTGACCCCGGTGGCTCTTTGGGGGCACGAGGCCGAACCGGTGGTCCTGGCCGCCGCGGTTCGAACCAACACCGCCGTCACCCATCCCTCCTCCATCGCCGGCGATGCGTCCTGCGTCCTCGCCATCACCCTGCAGGCGCTGCTTGGGGGCCAGGAGCCGGAGCGCGCGATCGAAACCGCGCATGCTTTCGCCCGACGCTCCGGCTTGGCCCGGGAGGTCATCGAAGCCATCGTGGACTCCATGAGTCCGGTCGGGAATTCCCGGGAACCGGGAGAGCCGCCCAACGCGGTCAAGGCTCTCCGCGCGGTTCTCTTTCAGCTTGCGAACGCCCGGTCGTACGACGAAGCGGTGGAAGCCGCGATCGACTCGAGCCCGTACTCCGACGTCCTGCCCGCGCTGGCGGGTTCCGTGGCGGGAGCGCGGTTCGGACGCGACGGGATCCCCCCGCATCTGCGCCGCCTCCTGCTCTCCTGTCGACCCTTGGAAGGCCTGACCCCGCAACCCAGGCCATCGGACTACTGGGCCACCGACGCCCTGGCCATGGCAGAGGCCTTGCTGACCGCACGGTGAGCGCGCCGGGTCAGTCCACGCAGCCGCGGGCGGCTACTTCGAAGACCGTCTCGACCTTCTCGTCCCTCACGCCGTACACTCGGTCGTGGAGGTTCGAGACGACGCAGGCGTGGTTCGGCCAGACCCGGACCCGCTGTCCGACCTTGAACGCGTCCTCCGGGTCGACGGCCACGATGCCATGCTCCTCCGACAGGCCGGAGAGCCTCGACTTCATGCCCACGACGAGCCCATAGCCGTCGGGCCTGGGGCGCAGCATGTCGAGGGCGAGGGTCTTGCTTCCCGAATCGAGAACGGCCCGGTCCGAACCGGAGACGCTGACCACGGTGGCCAGAATCGACATCGCGCACTCGTCGAAGGTGCAGGTCCCGAGACCCGCCTGAGTTCGATCGAGATAAACGTAGTTGCCGGGACGCGCTTCGGTGAGGCCCCGGTGCGCGAAGCCGAAGCGCGAGGTCGGAGTCGAACCCACCGACACCGTCTCGATCGGCACGCCGGCCTGGCGCAGGCCGTCCGCGGCCGCGACCACGATCGTCGCCTCGTCGCGATTGTCACCCTCGATCTGCTTCGGGTCGGACCGGTGATACGACTGCCCGGCGTGGGTGAAGACCGAGGTGAGCGAGAGTCCCCGGATCGCGGCGATCCTGAGCCCGGTCGCCACCGCGACCTCGGGAGCCACCCCGACCCGGTGGAATCCGCTGTCGACCTTGAGGCTCACCCTCAGAGTCATCCCGGATCGCGTCGCCGCCGCCCCGAGGACCTCCGCCCCGGCCACGCTGTCCACTCCCACCGAGAGCCGGACCCGGCGCGACAGGACCACGAGCCGGTCCGCCTTCGATGGACTTACCACCGGATAGGCCACGAACAAGTCGGGAAATCCGTGGCGCGCGAACACTTCGGCTTCGGACGTCTTGGCCAGGGACAGTCCCGCGGCCCCGGCCCGCATCTGCATCCAGCCGATCTCCGGAACCTTGTGGGTCTTGGCGTGAGGCCGCAGCGCCACCCCCCCCTCACGCGCACGGGCGGCCATCCGGGCGATGTTCCCTTCCAGCCGGTCCAGATCGATGAGAACGGCGGGAGTTTCGAGATCGTGGATCGTGCGCACGGTGTGTCCTCCTGAGCGGGCGCGATTGGCCCTGGTGAGAAAGGCTCAGCGCGATTCGGGGATGGGGGAAAGGCCGGAGGGCGGAGGCGGCGCGAAGCGAACCGTGGCCGTCTTCCCGTTTTCCAGCAGAACATCCACGGACTCGGCGCCGATCCGGAGGACGCGAGCGCCCTCGAACAGATCGCCCTCTCTGACCAGCTGATCGTTGATGACGGCGACGGGACGGGAATCGCGTTCGCTGATGGCCTGCAGAATCAAGGGCGGCCGGGCGATGGGCCCGGACGCTGCCGAAGGCTTGGCGGGCCGGCTTGATGCCGCAGCCCGGTTGGCGGGGGCGGCCGAGAGGGGGGCCTTCGTCCCTTCCGCCCGGGTAAGGTCCGTCCCTGCGGAAGGCTCCGCAGCCACGGAACGGAGTCCCGAGCGAGCCGCCAGCGGCTCGGGCATGGCCGAGGGAACAGACGGGATCACCCGGGGAGGACTCGTTTCTCGCGACGGCGCTCCCGGCGAGGGCGTGGCTGTCCGGCCCTGCGGTCTCAACAGAAAGATCACCACCACGCCGGTGGCAAGGCCCAGAAGCAGGGGAAGGGCCGCGCCTCTCGGCCGGGTCGCCGGACGATAGGAGGCGACCGCGACGCCCACGCTTCCCGGTCGGGCGTCCGACCTCTCCACCCGGCGAAGCGCTTCGAGAACCAGGCTCACCGCGAGGCTCCCGAACGCCGCGTGGAGCCGCCGTCGATGGAATAGAGTGCCGCCAGCAACGCGCCCTCGACGGAAACGGCGGCCTTGAGGCCCACTCTCTCGCCCACCCGGGAAATGGCGGCCGTGACCGCAGCGTCGGGGGCTCCTCGCGCGACGAGCGAACGGCGCTCCAGAACCCTGCGCGCCCAGGAGAACCTCTCTCGCTCGGGCTTGGCCAGAACGCCGTCCCGATCGACGAAACAGATGATCGCGGTGCCGACGTATTTCTCCTCCAGCCGGGCGTTCTCCATCACGTATTCACCCGTAGGGTCGGACACCCTGGTCTGGAGCGCGTCGATGGGTTGAATCGCAACTTCGCATGGGCCCATGGCGGTCTGGAAACGGGCGATCGCCGGCAGCTTCAGGCCTCGCCATTGCTCGAAGGACAGCCGGGCCACCGCGGAGTCGAAGCCCGGCGTGCCCAGGAACCCTTCGATCGCCGCGATGGACGCCGCTCGGGAAAGGGCCAGGGAACCGCAGCGCACCTCGGAAATCGGGATAGGACGGGCGGATCCGGGCGGTGGAGTGGCGAGGGCCGAAGGCGCCGATGAAGTCGGCGCGGGGGAGGCGAAAGGCAGAGGGGAGGCGCTGGCCTGAGGGAGTCCGGAGGAGGCGGTGCCGGCCGGGGACAGGCAGTACCGCAGGGGCAGAATCAGAAACAAGCCAAGGAGGAAGAGCCCGGCCGTCTTCAGCCAGCGCCCCCGGCCGGGTGATATCGATCGGTGACCCGCGGGGAGGACCTCGGCCGCCGCGGCGTCGACGAGCATCGGATCCACCCGGCGCAGGCCTCGTCCGAATGCGCCCAGCAGGGCCCGATCGCAAAGCATGTTCACCACTCGGGGCACGCCGCCCGACCACTCGAAGACGCGCCGCACCGCGTCGTCCTCGATCTCCGAACCCAGACCCCCGGCCACCACCAGGCGGTGCTTCACGTAGCTGTCGGTCTGCGCCAGGGGGAGGGGTTCGAGGTGCGAACGCGACGTGATCCTCTGCGCGAGCTGGCGAAGCGAGGGATGCTCGAGCATCTCCCGGAGCTCGGGCTGGCCCACCAGAATGATGGTGATCAGTTTCTCGCGCTCGGTCTCGAGATTCGAGAGCAGGCGCAGATGCTCGAGCACATGCGGCTTCAGGTTCTGCGCCTCGTCGATCAGAACCACGACCTTCAGACCAAGCCGCTTCGCCTCAATGAGCGCCTTGGCCAGCGCATCCACCGCATCCTTGAGCGTCCCGCCGGCGAAGGGCACGCCCAGATCCTGGAGAATGGCGTGGAAGAGTTCGCCCGCGGAAAGTGCTGGATACAGGATCACCGCGGTGCGAATGTCCGGACCCACCTGGGAGAGGAAATGCCGGATCAGGGTGGTCTTCCCCGTCCCGACTTCGCCGGTGAGCAACAAGAACCCGCTGCCCTCCTTGACTCCGAACTCAAGGTTCGCGTAGGCCTCCTGGTGCTTCGGGGAGAGAAAGAGGTACCGGGAATCGGGGGTCAGATTGAAGGGTTTCTCGGAGAACCCGAAGTGTCTCTCGTACATGACTTAGCCCCGGGAGTCTAACGGTGATAAGAAGGCGATGGTGAGAAAACCTCAAGCAGTCTGGATGAAGGCTCCCCATGCGCTCCTGGAGCTCCGCGAACACCAGCACCCGAAGCTTCCCTCCGGAGGGATTCTGCTCGAGACCCTGGCCAGCGAGATCTGCGGCACGGACGTCCACCTCCACGAAGGGCGGCTCGATTCGGTTCCCTGGCCCATCATCCCCGGCCACGTCTCGTGCGGACGCGTGGTCGAAACCGCCGGAGCGCCGCGCGACCCCTTCGGCGAGGAGATCGAGGCCGGCGACGTGGTCACCTTCTACGACGTCTTCGGACAATGCGGCTCCTGTTACTCCTGCCTGGTGGCGAAACAGGAAACCCGCTGCCCGCATCGAAAGGTCTACGGAATCACGACCAGCGCGAACGACGGCCTTCTCGGGGGATGGTCCACCCACATCGAGCTTCGGCCCGGGGTGCGCACTCTGAAGTTGAAGGGAGGCGTCACCGTGAACGATTTCATGGGCGGCGGCTGCGGGCTTCCCACGGGTTTTTCCGCGGTGGAGCGAGGGGGCGTGGTCTTCGGCGATACGGTTCTGGTGCAGGGTGCGGGGCCGGTGGGCCAGAGTGCCGCCATCTTCGCCCGCCTGTGCGGCGCGGGGCGCGTCCTGATGCTCGGCGGGCCCGCGAATCGGATCGAGGCGGCCCGAGCCCGGGCCGTCGATGATGCGGTCGACATCGATGCGCTGCCTGACCCCCAGGAACGAAGGCGCTGGGTGCTGGACCAGACGCAGCAGCGCGGCGCCGATCTGGTGATCGAAGCCACCGGAAACCCCGCCGCGGTCCGGGAGGCGCTCGAACTGGTTCGGGACGGGGGGCGGGTGGTGGTGGTGGGGCAGTACACCGACGCCGGCGATATCACAATCTCACCTCACCGCCACCTCAACCGGAAGCACATCACCCTGCTCGGCTCCTGGGGCTACGAGTTCCGCCATCTTTATCTCGCCATTGGCGGCCTGGAACGAACGCGCGAACGCTACGACTGGGCAGGATTTGTCACCTCGGAGTACGGTCTCGAGCAGGCCTCGCAGGCCCTCGAGGATATGAAGCGACAGGCCGTGCTGAAGGCCCTCATAAGGCCGCACGGCCCAGGCCGCAGCAAACCTTCGCTCTAGCGAAACACCGGGGGCGGGGGTGGCGGGATCTCGCCGTTCTTGATCCGGGGCGAAGCCGCCGAGCCACGGGGACCGCCCACGAGGCGGATCAGCGCATAGCTGAGGCCCCCCAGGAGGACGATGAAGAGCAGGGACAGGGCCAAAGACCGCAGCACACTCAGCCGCCAGAAGCTCGCGTTGCACGCGAGACATCGATAGGGGTCTTTCGGCTCGAGACGCTGGAGAAGGGAAGAGGGGCCGGCGGAGGCGCGACCGGGGTGCACCGATGAGGATCCGCAAACGGGGCACCCCCTTGGAGAATACCGCCACCACTGACGGTCGTCGGAAATGGAGGCAGGCTGAGGATTAGCTCCCGGAGTCTCCTCATGTTCCGACGGGGTGAAAGGAAGGTGACGAACCGCGGGATCCGGCTGGGAGCGCGAAAGGGCGACTCTCGCCGAGATCGGAAAATAGGACCCGCACGCGAGACACTTGACCGGCCGGAGCCGCAGCAACTGAGGCCAGAGGCCTGTGTAGCGGCGTCTGGAGTGTCGGCCCTGCACACTTCCACAGCGGGGACACAACGCCGCTCTGCGCCTCCACCCGGCCCAAGCCTCATCGAATCCAATTCTCATGTGAAGGCGCCATTCTAGGAGTCAAGCCGCCATTCCCAGGAGCGATCTGAAAAAGCGCCTTCTGCGGATGACCAAGGGCAAGAGAAAGACGACCGGGTACGGCGAAGGGAAGGCAAGCAGGGGGGCTCAAGGACTAGCGCAGGACGGATTCACTCCGGCCGGAGCGCGGGGGCCTGGGGGGCTCAGGCCCCCCAGCTCAAGGAACAACCCAGGCCGGATTCACTCCGGCCGGAGCGCGGGGGCCTGGGGGGCTCAGGCCCCCCAGCTCAAGGACTAGCGCAGGACGGATTCACTCCGGCCGGAGCGCGGGGGCCTGGGGGGCTCAGGCCCCCCAGCTCAAGG
>JAQBHL010000330.1:0-2772 GCA_032127745.1 Acidobacteriota bacterium | reverse complement strand
TCCCGAACATGGCCCGCTGCTCGGGAAGAAAGTCGACCATGACCGGGAAGGTTCGGGCCCTGCCGAGCGCATCGGCGGCGAATGCGGCCTCGACGAGCGATAGCGCGGCGCTCATGGGCACGCACTCACGCACCACCGCGTCAGAGACCACGAGCAGAGAAACGCTTGCGTCCGGCATATGGGTTGTATATGGTACACCGTAAATGAAATCGTTTTCAGTTGTGCGATCCGATCGAGCCCGATGGGCCCCTGGCCTGGGCGTCGCATTGCTCCTTGCCGCAGTGAGCGGTGGGATCGCCGGCCCCTCTGTCTTCCCAACCGGCGTCACGATCTACGAGCCGAGCCGTGCCTACAACAACTACGTGCTGTTCGATGGCCGCGACGAACGTTCTTACCTGATCGACATGAATGGAAACGACGTGCACACATGGCCCTATTCGGGCTTCCCCGTCGAAATGATCGATCCCGCCATCAATGGCGGCCGCCGCGGTCACGTGCTGCTGCAAAAAGAGCCGAACAACTACGAGAACGAAACCCTCCTCGAATTGAACTGGGAGGGCGAAGTGGCATGGCAGTGGGGCCCGAAAGCACCTGATGGCCGCGCGGCACAAACCCACGACCTGGCCCGGCTCCCGAACGGCAACACATTGGTGCTGTCGATGAGAGGGACCGTTCCCAAGGAGATATCGGCGCTGCCGGTCAAGGACCAGATGATCTTTGAAGTGGCGCCCGACGGTTCTGTGGTGTGGAAGTGGGTCGCCTCCGAGCATCTGAGCGAGTTCGGTCTGACCGAGGCCGCTCTCGAACTGTTGCGTAGCCCAAACGCACGGAGACGCAGCAGCCTGCTCACGATCAACAACATGAGCCCGCTCGGGATGAACCGCTGGTACCGCGCGGGCGACGAACGCTTTCACCCCGACAACATCCTGATCGACTCGCGCGAAGCGAACTTCATCGTGATCATCGACAAGCGCACCGGCAAGATCGTCTGGAGGATGGGCCCAGACTATCCAGGCGCCTTCGACTTCTCTGCCCTCAAGAACTCACGCCAGGTGCCGCGACCCGTGGATCAGATCTCAGGTCAGCATGACGCCCACTTGATCCCGGAAGGCCTGCCCGGTGCGGGAAACCTCCTGGTTTTCGACAACCAGGGGTCCGCGGGCATGCCCAACGCGCGTCTGGCCCTGTTCATGGGATCTCGGGTCCTGGAGATTGACCCCTTGCTTGGAGAGATCGTATGGCAGTACGACGCGGCGTCATCGAGACGTCCGATCTGGTCGTTCTTCAGCGTCTTCATCAGCAGCGCGCGGCGGTTGCCCAACGGCAACACTCTGATCTGTGAAGGCATGAACGGCCGGATGTTCCAGGTCACGCGCGCGGGAGAGATTGTCTGGGAGTACGTCAACCCACACTTCGGTCGTTGGGCGGACCACGATACGGACAGCGGTGGCGACTTGACCAACTGGGTCTTCAGGGCCCAGCCCATTCCCTACGATTGGGCCCCGGAGGGAACACCGCGGTCGGAGCGACGGGTTGCGGCTCCGGATCTGTCCACCTTTCGGGTGCCCCAACCAAAACCGTCCACATCCGAACAACCCACACCCGAACAACCCAAACCCGAACAATGAGCCACCGCCTTCCGCGACGTGCTTCCGCTCTCGCGGTCCTGTTGGTCGCGCTGTCGGCGGCGCTGGCCGCGCTTGAAGACTCAAGCCCGCGCGTGGTACGGCTACCCGGAAACCCGATCATCCGGCCCGAGATGCTGAACGGGGATCTTGGCTCGAACATCAACGGTCCCTCGCTCATTCGAGTGCCGGCCTGGGTGGGGGCGCCACTCGGGCGCTACTACCTCTACTTCGCTCATCACGGCGGGTCCTACATTCGTCTGGCCTACGCCGACCGGCTTGAAGGTCCCTGGCGTATCCACCAGGAGGGGGTCCTGCGAATTGGGCAAGCGGCGGCTTGCGCCCATCACATCGCCTCCCCCGATGTCGTGGTCACGGGGCGAGAGATCCGAATGTATTTTCACTGTCCGGTGGGCGACGCCGACGCGCCCCAGAAGTCGTTTCTGGCCCGATCTTCGGACGGTCTGCATTTCGAAGCCGCCCGGGAGCCCCTCGGTGACGCCTACTTCCGCGTCTTCTTCCGCGACGGGGCATGGTATGCCCTGGCCTGGGGCGGACGGCTCTTTCGGTCAGCGGACGGCGTGAGCGCCTTCGAGGCAGGGGCCAACCCGTTCGCGGGCAACGAGAGCCGCGCGGCACTCTCGGACTCATCGGGCCCTCGACACGTGGCCATCGAGGACGCGGGAGCCACGGTGTGGGTCTACTACTCGAACATCGGAGACAAACCCGAACGAATACTCAGAGGCCGGCTGGAAACGCGGGGCGACTGGGGGAACTGGCGTATCTCCGGGAAACAGGAGATCGCGCGGCCCGAGACCGCCTACGAGGGCGCGGATCTGCCGATCAGGCGGTCGCACGTGGGCCACGCCGATGGCCGTGAACACGGCTTGCGCGATCCTTTCATATTCCAGGACGCTGGTAAGACCTACTTGCTCTATTCAGTCGCCGCGGAATCCGGCATCGCCATCACCGAGCTCCAGCCGGGCCGCAAATAGCGCCATGCCCTCGCTGAGCCGCCTGCAAGAAGCCCACACCCGTATCGGGCCGTTCGTGCACCGCACACCACTGTGGCCTTCACAGACCTTGAGTTCGATGGCTGGTTGTCAGGTGTTCCTGAAGGCAGAGCTGTTCCAGAAGACCGGCTCGT
>JAQBHL010000329.1:0-4252 GCA_032127745.1 Acidobacteriota bacterium | reverse complement strand
CCGCGCGCGAACTGCTGCGGCCCTCGTTTCGCAATTGGTTCAGACCCCGCTATCCCTACGTGTACGCGACCTTCCGTTGCGTGGACGACGGACCTTCCGAAAGGAGAGCCTGATGAAGACCGCCCACGCCCGCGTCTCCCTGCGTTCCACCGACCCCGAAGCAGCGAACGAAGAGTTCGCCGAGGATGTTCGCTACTACCTGAAGCAGAAGCCGAGGCAGCTTCCCTCGCGCTATTTCTACGACGCCCTCGGCTCGGCCCTGTTCGACGCGATCTGTCAGTTACCGTGGTATCGGGTGACCCGGTCCGAACTGGCGCTCCTGGCCAAGCACGCGCCGGCCATCCTGGGCGGATCGCAACCGGGGGATCGGCTGGTGGAACTCGGACCCGGCAACGGCGAGAAGCTTGCGACCCTTCTGGCCCATGGCCTCCCCAAAGCCGCCACGGTCGAGCTTCATCTCGTGGACGTGTCGGGCGCGGCTCTCGCCACCGCGGCTCGCGGCCTGACCGGATTCGAATCGCTGCGCATCGTGGCTCATGAAGCGACCTACGAGGCCGGCCTCCGGCAGGTGGCGAAGGAGGTGGGACCCTCCGGCCGGACGCTGGTTCTCTTCCTCGGCTCCAATATCGGCAACTTCGATCCCGACGCGGCGGTTTCGTTCCTGCGCGAAATGCGAGCGGCCCTGCGGCCGGGCGACGGTCTGTTGCTGGGCGCCGATCTGAAGAAACCGAAGGAGACACTGCTCCTCGCCTACGACGACCCGCTCGGAGTCACCGCGGCTTTCAACCTGAATCTCCTGGCCCGTCTCAATCGCGAACTCGAGGCCAATATCGACCTCAAGGCCTTCCGGCACGAAGCCTTGTGGAACGAACGAGAATCACGGGTGGAGATGCACCTCGTGAGCACCCGGGAGCAGCGCCTCGCCATCCCGCGCGCGCGAGTCGATCTGACCTTGAAGGAAGGCGAGCGCATCTGGACCGAGAGTTCGTACAAGTACGAACCCATGGAAGTGACGAGGCTCCTCTCCCGCTGTGGCTTCGCGGCCCGCTCGCAGTGGGTGGACAACGACGCGCGTTTCGCCCTCACCCTGGCCGAAATAGAGTAGCCGCTTGGCGACCCTCAAGTACGACGCCATCGTCATCGGCACCGGCCAGGCCGGGGAACATGGGCCATGGACCTCGCCACTTCGCGATGGCCTCGACGCCTCAAGCTAAAGAGAGGGTTGCGCGACGTAGCGGCTGATCTTGATGCTGTTCTGCTTCTTTCGGGCCTGGGCTGCGTCGTAAGCCGCCTGGAGCTTGAGCAACAAGTCCATGTCGACACCAAAGGCCTTTTCGCAACGAAGAGCCATATCCGCGCTGACCGAAGCGCGGCAATTCACGACGTCAGACAAAGTTGCGCGACGGACTTTCAGGAGGCCGGCGGCCTTCGAAACAGAAAGGCCCAGAGGGCCGATCACATCCTCTCGGATGTATTCGCCGGGATGCGGCGGGTTCTTCATGGGCATGGTTTTGCACTCCTAACGCTAGTGGTAGTCCTCAAAATCAATGTCGGTCACGGTGTTTCCGTCGAGGCGGAAAGTAAGGCGCCAATTGGCGGTGACGGTGAGCGCGTAAAAGCCCTTTCGGTCTCCCTTCAGGGCGTGGAGTTTCCAGCCGTGAAAGGTCTCCACTTGAGCGAACTTATCGGCAACCTCGAGAGCGCCCAGAATCCGGCTGATTTTGGAAACGGCAACAGACGGCAAGAGGCTCGCATCATCGTCCTGATAAAGCCGACGTAGCCCTTTGTGCCTGAACTTGCCGATGTCCACTTCTCAACCGTACGGCAAGAGCGTACACATGTCAAGCATCGCCTTGGCCGGCGCGAAGCCTACCTTGGCGGCCGGTGAGCCGATATCAACTCCCGTCCGTCCCGCCGCGTTGGCCCAATCCCGTGCTCAGGGCGGGGCCCCTCAACTCGAGCGGTAGGGTTGAGTGATGCGAGATCGTCCCAGAGCATTCCTCGGAGTGACATCGAGGCGCAGAAGAGCTACCGGGCCAGCATCATTTGGCAGCCACCCCCATCCCGCTGCCGTGCGTTCCTCGTGAACTGACGCTCGGATCCGCGAGCTTGCCGGCTTGAAGCCACGAACGGCTCAACGGAACCGAGCCTCAAGCTTCGACGGCATCATCGCAGCGCGAGTGAACAGCGCAGGCCCCTGTGCGGGAACACCTTCGACGCCGACTGCCGAGGTTAAGGATGGCCACGCATTCCATCGCGCTACCGCGAGCGATCTCGCAATCGACGGGCGCCGCAGTTGATCCCGAAAGTTCGCGTCGAGCGATGCCGTGATGGGGGCGCACGACCGACAGGTGTCGAGCGAAACGCGGTAGACGTCGAAGGTTCCGAGTTCTGGTAGCAGCGGCCCGAGCCCGTTCAGCGTAAATCTTTCCTTCGTAGCTTCTTCGCTTTTCGCGAAGATGTTGCCACAAATCAAGCGGCGGTTGCGAAGAGACTGGGGTAGGCAACTTCCCTTCTGGCCCATGGCCTCCCCAAAGCCACCGCGGTCGACCTTCATCTCGTGGACGTATCGGGCGCAGCACTCGCGACCGCGGCCCGGGGTCTCACCGGACTCGAGTCTCTGCGCATCGTGGCCCATGAAGCCACCTACGAGGCCGGACTGCTTCAGGTGGCGAAGGAAGCGGGATGCACCGGTCGGACTCTGGTGCTCTTTCTGGGCTCCAATATCGGCAACTTCGATCCCGACGCGGCGGTCTTGTTCCTGCGTGGCATGCGGTCGGCCCTGCGGCCGGGCGACGGTCTGCTGCTGGGCGCCGATCTGAAGAAACCGGAGGAGACGCTCCTCCTCGCCTACGACGACCCGCTCGGGGTCACCGCCGCTTTCAACCTCAACCTTCTCGCCCGCCTCAACCGCGAACTCGACGCGAACATCGACCTCAAAGCCTTCCGTCACGAAGCCTTGTGGAACGCGGCGGAATCGCGGGTGGAGATGCACCTCGTGAGCACCCGGGAGCAGCGCGTCGTCATCCCGCGCGCGCAGGTCGACGTGACCCTGAAGGAAGGCGAGCGCATCTGGACCGAGAGTTCGTACAAGTACAAACCCATGGAAGTGACGAGGCTCCTCTCCCGCTGTGGCTTCGCGGCCCGCTCGCAGTGGGTGGACAACGACGCGCGTTTCGCCCTCACCCTGGCCGACGTAGAGTAGCCGCTTGGCCACCCTCAAGTACGACGCCATCGTCATCGGCACCGGCCAGGCCGGTCCATCGCTCGCCGTGCGTCTCGCGGCTTCCGGCCGCAAGACCGCGGTGCTCGAACGCAAACGCTTCGGCGGCACCTGCGTGAACGTGGGGTGCATCCCCACGAAGACCCTGGTGGCAAGCGCCCGGGCCATCCACATGGCGCGAAGGGGCGAGGAATTCGGCTTCAGCACCGGCGGCAATGTCCAGGTCGACATGAAGCGAGTGAAGGCTCGCAAGGACGCGGTGGTGCGGCAGTCCAACGAAGGCCTCGAAAAGTGGCTCCGAAACACGCCCAATCTCACCGTGCACGATGGCCACGGCCGGTTCGAATCGCCGCACACGGTGCGGGTGGGCGACGATCTGCTCGAAGCCGGCCAGATCTTCATCAACGCAGGGGCCCGGGCCGTGGCGCCGCCGATCCCGGGACTCTCCGAGACGCCCTACCTCACCAATGTCGGCATGATGGAGATCGACACCCTGCCCGAGCACCTGGTGGTCCTCGGAGGGAGCTACATCGGCCTCGAGTTCGCCCAGATGTACCGCCGTTTCGGCAGCCGCGTGACCGTGATCGAAATGGGCGACCGCCTCATCGCTCGCGAAGACGAGGACATCTCAAAAACCCTGCAAAAGGTGCTGGAGGCCGAGGGCATCGTCTTCCGGCTGAGCGCCGCCGGCAAAGAGGTTCGGCGCACCCCGTCCGGCATCGTGGTGGCGGTCGAAGACGCCAAGGGCGCCTCCGAGGTTTCGGGCTCCCACCTCCTGGTCGCCACCGGCCGCAGACCCAACACCGACGATCTCGGCCTCGCCGCGGCCGGCATCACGGTCGATTCGCGTGGCTTCATCACCGTGGACGACCAGTGCCGCGCGAATGTGCCGGGCGTGTGGGCGCTGGGCGAATGCAACGGCCATGGCGCCTTCACCCATACCGCCTACAACGACTTCGAGATCGTGGCCGCGAACCTGTTCGATAACGATCCACGCCGGCTCAGCGACCGGATTCCCTGCTACGCGCT
>JAQBHL010000328.1:0-13114 GCA_032127745.1 Acidobacteriota bacterium | reverse complement strand
GGCTTTCACTCGGCCCTCACTCTCACCCCGCAGGCGTCCGCAGATCTGATCGGGAGCCGGGTGAAGACGGCGCTCGGGCGCCGCGCGGAGTTCAAGGCTTACCGGCCTGCCGGGCCCCTTACCGTCGACGTGAGCTTCAAGAACTACCTGCCGGTTGAGGTGCTGGCCTACCTGCCGATGTTCGAGCGCACCGGCTCGCACTCCATCCGCTTCCGCGCGAAGGACATGGTGGAAGCCTCGATGATCATGGAGTTCATCGGCGAGTACGAGCCGGGGCTGACCCCGTAGAGCGAGGAGACTGACCGCGGCCTGCCGTCTCGGCGCAGACCTCATTTGGGGAGAGGCCGAGAATCTCTTACTCGCCCGAAGCCAGGACCACCCGCTCGCCCTGGCGCACGGGGCGGAAGCGGGCGCGCAGGTCCTCGGGCAGACGATCCCGCACTTCGCGCGGATACCCGATGGTCCAGAAGATGTCCAGGGTGTAGGTGTCGTAGTGCATGGGCAGGGCCAGGCGAGGTCGCAGGGCCTCGATCAGGCGCACGCTGTTTTCGATCCAGGTGTTGTGCTCGGTAACAGAGACCAGAAGCACGTCGATGTCCTTGAGGGCCAGCTGGCGCTGCTGCAGGATGCTGTCGCCGGGATGGAATATGCGGCGGCCGCCCAGCTCGATCACGTAGCCCGCGTCATCCAGGTTGGCTTCATCGTAGACCGCTCCGAATCGGTCGCCGTGGATGGCGTGGATCGGGTGGACGGTCAACCCCTCGAGCTGAAGCGTTTCCCCGGGCACGGCCACGATGCGACGCCCCTCGGGAATTCCGAGCTCATCGGCCACCTTCAGGCACGCCCGGGGCAAAACGAAGCGGCAGCGCGACTCTCGCAGCAGTACCTTGGTGGTCTCGCGCGCGAAATGGTCGCCGTGGGCGTGGGAGACGAAGGAGTAGTTGAGCCGCGAGAGCTGGGCCGCGCGAATCGGCCGCTCGTAGCGCACGTCCATCGAGAACTCGTCCAGGAAGGGCTCCTTCTCGAGCACGAGGTCGAGGCCGATCAGCACATCCCTCGAGCGAACCAGCCAGCCCGCGTTGCCCGTCCACCACAACGACAGACCGGGAACATCGATGTCGAGCTGGGGAGCGATCGGAGTGGAAGCCTGGGGCGGCGTAGCGCCGAGGGCGCCGCCCACAAGCAGCACCGCCCCAAAAACGCCCACCGCGCACCACCCGCATTTTGCTCCCGAGAAATTCATGCCGACCTTCCGCAGACCACGCTATAGAGCGGCTCAGGCCACGTCAAGGCCGGCTCACTTTCAATCACTTTTGACCCACGCCTGCTCCGAGCGCCCGCCCCCACGTCTGATGCATTCAGCGCCTGGCCAGTTCTTTCCTGATGCGGTAGGCGGTGGTCTGGGCGGCCTTGCTCTCGAACTGGTTCCGTCCCCCCGGCCAGCCGATTCGGCCGTACAGATCCGCCAGCCCGGCTCCATCCTGCACGCCTCCTGCGGCCGCAACCTCGAGAGCATGCTGCAGCTCGTGGCCAAGGAGGGCGATCCGCTCCCGCGACGACACTCGCCACTGGGAAATCCGTACCAGCAGATAGCGGGTACCGGCATCGCGGGTCAGAAAGACGAGATACGACGTTGGCGCGCGCAGATTCGAGGGCAGCGAGTCGGTGATGTAGACCACCACATCGGTCTTCTCGAGCTCGTTGATCAGGCCAGCCACGATGGACGACTTCTCCCTGGCCTCCTCCAGCAGGGCACTGATGCCGGGACTCAGCGGGCGCGTGTGCGGCCACGAGGGCGGCGCGGCGGGCCGTGGCACGGGATCGGGCTCGGTTCCGGCACCGGCGGTTGCGGCCGAGAGAGAGAGCAGACACGTCACGAGCGTCATGGTCATGGTCGCGTCCTCCTGCTGCGTGTGGGTGTGGTCACTGCGATCGTGCGGCTCGGACTACCCGCTGCGTTCGGCCGAGCGGGTTAGTTATTCGGGTAGACGCCGCCGGGGACGAGAAGGTTCTCACCGCCGCACGCCACTAACACCCCTTTCGGCGGCGTCAGTAACGGTTCATTCCACGCGATTGAACGATCCGCGATCGGCCTCCGGTCACCGACGCCTTTGGGGCCGCGGCAAAGACGGCACCGCCATGAGGGTCGGGATTCAATCGGACTAACTACCCCCTCTCGAATGCTCGTGAAAATAAACTTCTGCGGAGACCTCTGGTCTCGACTCCATGGGCGAGAAGAGATTGCTGAGGCGACACTCGAGGTTCAAGAAACCATGAGGCCATTCATGAAACCGGACGCTTCCATCGATCAGAATCTTGACCAGGCTGCCGCGAGCTGAGTCCGCGATCTCGTCATTTGACCCTCCAGCGCGCTGCCCCGTAGGCTGCTCGCTCACCATGCCCCGGTTCCGCCCCACCCTCGCCCAGGCCTTCGTCGCGGCGGTGGCGGGCCTCGCTCTGCTGCTGAGTCTGCTTTTCGCGTCCCTGGCCCGGGTCTCGGAGCGCGGCCTGGTCCGCGCTTCCGAGGAGCGCCGGGCCGCCCTCAGCGCGAGGATCGTGGCCCGGGTCGAGGCGTATCTGGAGCAGGCCGAGCACGCGGTAGCGCGGGTCGAGCAGGGTTTGCGTTTCGTGGCCAACGCCCCCGACGCCCCGTCGGCGGAGACCTTCCTCTTCAGCGAGATGCTCGACAATCCAAACCTGGCCGAACTCGCCTTCACCCGCGCCGTGCGCACTGGATTCGGAGAGGACGGGATCTCCGAAATCGCACCGGGGGGCCGCTTTCAGGTCTCGGTGTATCGCGAGAGCGCGTCCACGGAAGGCCGCATACTGACCCGCATCACCGAACCGGCCAAGGTGGACTTCCAGTCCAGGGTTCGGCGACGCCCGGAGGGCGGGGGTCTCGGCGACGGGGGTTTCGAACGAACGCCGGGCTCCGCTCCGGATCCGACCGATCACCCGACCTTTCGCACCCCGTCCTCGGAGCCGTTGTCCGGACAGACGATCTGGAGCGACCTCAGCTACAGCGAACTCGACGCCGCGCTCCCGGAGACGCGGCGGCGGGTGGTGGTCACGGTGCTGAAGGCGGTGGAAGACCGGAACGGGGCCTTCCTTGGCGTTCTGCGTGCCGCCATCATGGAGCGCGCCCTCGACGCCCTGGTGGCGCCCGAGCCTGGATCGCCCGAGCTCACCTTCCTGTGCGATGACCGCGGCCGGCTCCTCACCCGATTCTCCGAGAACGACACCCTGGTCGAAGAGAGCGGAGACCTTCGGGTCGCCTCGACCGAAACGCCGGCGGCGGTCGCGGCCGCGCTGTCCTTTCCGCAGCCGGGTCAGGCAGGGAGCGCTCGAGTCGACCTCGCGGGAAAATCCTTCCTGGTTGGCTTTCAGCCCCTCCCCGGCACCCAGGGATGGCGCCTTGGCATGGTCGTGGCCGAGGACCAGTTGCCCGGGCTCGCCGAACTGCGCGCTGAACAGCGTGCCCTCCTGCTCCGGGCTCTCGGGCTGATGGTCGTCATCCTGGCCGGAGGGGTCCTGGTCGTGCGCTGGGTGGGACGCGATCTCAGCGGCATCCTGGTCCAGACCCGGCAGATGAGCGAGTTCGAGTTCGCGGCCGCGGCGCCGCGGGCCGCGTTCCGAGAGGTCGCCTCAGTCCTGGCCGGCCTGGAGCAGGCCAAGACGGCCCTGCGCGCGCTGTCGAAATACGTGCCCGTGGCCCTGGTGCGCGAGCTCTTCAAAGCGAATCGCGAGCCGGTGCTCGGGGGCGAAGCCCGGGTGCTGACCATGATGTTCACGGACATCAAGAGCTTCACCACCTACGCGGAGCAATTGTCTCCGGACGCGCTCGCCGAAGTCCTGGGTCTTTACCTGGAGGCGATGACCCGGGCGGTTCATGAGAGCGGGGGCGCCATCGACAAGTACATCGGCGACGCGGTCATGGCCCTGTGGAACGCCCCTTCCCTGTCCCCCGGCCACGAGGTTCGGGCCTGCCGGGCCGCCCTCGACTGCGTGGCCGCCGCCGAACATCTGTACGCGTCGGCGGACTGGGGCGATCGGCCGCGCTTCGTCACCCGCATCGGTCTCCACACTGGAGAAGTGATGGTGGGCCACTTCGGCGCTCCGAGCCGCTTGAGCTACACCGCGCTCGGCGACGGGGTGAACCTGGCCGCGCGCCTGGAGGGTCTGAACAAACAGTATGGGACCACGATACTGGTCAGCGAAGCGACGCGGGTGGCGGCGAACCATGCGTTCGCCTTCCGCAGGCTCGACCGGGTGGCGGTGAAAGGCAAGAGCCAGGGTGTTCTGGTCTTCGAGCTTCTGGGCGACGCGGGTACGGAGGGGCCTCGAGTGGCCATGGCCCGCGCCTACGAGGGCGCCCTCGATCACTTCCACGCGACCCGGTTCGCGGACGCCATGACCATCCTGGACACCCAGGCCGAGGCGGATCCGCCGAGCGCGGTTCTCCTCGCGCGCTGTCGCGAGTACACGGTAACCCCGCCGCCGCCCGGCTGGGATGGTGTCTACGTGGCGCGATCGAAGTAGACCGCCGGGCGGATCCCGAGGGGCGCCCCGGGGCCCCAGCCGGCCGTGGTGAAAGTCGGGCCGCGCCGGAGCCGACCCCACGCGGTTTCCGGGCCAAAGGACGTCTCGCCGCGGCCATCGCTTAGGCTCCATCGTGCACATGGCGCACGACCACCGTCCGGCGAACCCACCCGGCCATTCTCACGGCCACGCGCATGCCGCCGGGAGCGCGCTCACCCGCGCACTCGCCATGACCCTCGGCTTCGCCTTCGTCGAGGCGCTCGTGGGCGTGCTTTCCGGATCCCTGGCCCTGCTCTCGGACGCCGCTCACATGCTGGTGGACTCGGGAGCTCTCGGCCTCGCGGTATTCGCCCAGCGCATGGCCGCCCGCCCTCGCACCGCTTCGCACACCTTCGGGTATCGACGGGCGGAGGTCCTGGCCGCGGCGGTGAGTGGAGGGGCCCTGTTCACTGCTTCGATCGGCATCATCATCGAAGCCTTCGCCCGGCTTCGGACTACCCACGAGATCCGGGGCGACTGGATGCTGGCCACCGCGGGGGCCGGCCTCCTGGTCAACATCGCCTCCGGCTTCGCCCTCATGCGCGGAGCTCACGCGTCCATCAATGTGCGCGCGGCTCTGGCTCACGTGATGGCGGATGCCCTGGGCTCGGTGGCCGCGATCGCGGCCTCAATCGCGGTCCTCCAATTCGGTTTTGTTCAGGCCGATGCTCTCGCGTCCATCCTGATTTCGATCCTCATCCTGTGGGGCGCCTCGAGGCTCCTGCGCGAATCCGCCGCCGTGCTCATGGAGCAGGCCCCGCCCGGGGCCTCCGCCACCGCCATCGAAGCCACCATCCGCGCCACGCCGGGCGTGCGCGATCTTCATGACCTGCACGTCTGGACGATCTCGGACGGTTTCCCGGTGGTGACCGTCCATGTCGTGCTCGACGGCCGGGCGCACGGCACCGGGGTGGCCCGCGCGGTGGCGCAGCGGGTTGCGGCCGAGCATGGGATCGACCACGTGACCGTGCAGCCCGAGGCGGTTCTCGAAGCCGAGGCGCCGCTGCCCATGAGGCCGCGGGAGCCGGTTCAGTAGGGCTCCGGCCCCGCGCGACCGACCGGACGCGGCTAGTTGAGGCGCGTGTTCAGGGTCAGTTCGGCGACGCTGGCGAGCGCCTTGGAGACCGGGCAGTTCGCCTTCGAGAAGGCGACCTTCTCATCGAAGACCTCCTTGGAAACTCCGGGAACCACGGCGACCGTGTCCAATTCGATCTTCTCGATGGTGGGACCCGCGCCCAGGTGCACGATGGCCGAGGTCTCGATGCTGGTGGGCGGATGCCCGGCGTTGGTGAGCTGGGCGGCGAGGAACATCGAGAAGCATCCGGCCTGGGCCGCGCCGATCAGTTCCTCGGGATTGGTGCCGCTCGAAGCGCCCTCGAACCGGGACACGAACGTGAACGGAGCATCGAAGTGACCGGACCCGCCCTTCATCGTTCCTGCGCCCTCTTTGAGCGTGCCCGTCCATTTCGCCTGCGCCTTCGAAACTGCCATTTGAAATCTCCTTTGAATTGAGTGAAGGCGTGTACTGTACCTGCGGGACCCGTTCGGCCGGGCAGACCTGGGCTCTGACCGGGTGCTGAAAAACGCGGATCGCGAGGCCGCGTGGCGACGAAGGGTTGCGAAAGGCCGGCAAATAGCGGTTCGTGGATCCCGGCTTGCGCCCGGATACGCACGCTGCTGACGTTCCTCAGCACCGGGCTAGATCTCGCGGGCGAGGACCCGTTTCAGCGTCCCTTCATCGACATTCGCCCCGGAAAAGATGATGGCCACGCGACGGCCCCCGAGCGAGGGCAGAAGCTTGCGCAAGCCCGCGAGCCCCACCGCTCCCGCGGCCTCCACCAGAGTGTGGGTGGTGGCGAGGGCGAGGCGCATGGCGTCGGCGATCTCGGCATCGGTCACGGTGATGAAATCCCGAAGTCCCTCCACGAGCGCGGGGAAGGTGAGATCGTAGGTGGTCCGGGTGGCGACACCGTCGGCGAACGTCGCCGCGCGTTCATGGGTGATCCGTCGCCCGGCTTTCCACGAATCGCAGGCGGCCGATGCGCCCGCCGCCTGCACTCCGATCACGTCGAGCCGTCGTCCGAGACCCTCGGCAGCGGTGAGAGCGCCCACCGCCTGCGATCCCCCGCCGATCGCCACCACCAGAACATCCACCCCGGCATCCTGCTCCAGGATCTCGAGGGAGATCGTGCCCGCGCCCGCCACCACCGACGCGTTCTCGGTGCTGTGGAGGAGGGTGAGGCCTTCGGCCGCGCAGAGGCGATCGGCCACCGCGGTCGCGGCGGCGTAGTCGTCGCCTTCCTCGATCAGCCTCGCCCCGAACCCGCGAATGGCCGCATTCTTGTCGGGGTTGTTGCCAAGCGGAACGCAGATGGTGACGGGCACGGAGACCTTGCTTCCCGCGAAGGCGAGACCCTGTCCGTGATTCCCCGTGCTCGCCCCCACCACTCCCCGGCCCCGCGCCGCAGGGTCGAGGGCGAGGATCGCGTTCAAGCCGTTCCGCACCTTGAAGGCCCCTGTGGGCATGAGGTTCTCGTGCTTCACCAGAACCGAGATTCCATTCCCGATGGCGGCATCGAGCAGCGCGTAGGAGCGAAGCGGCGAGGGCTCGATAAAAGGGCGAAGCCGATCTCGCGCGGCCAGAATGTCGTTCAGGGAAATGGGCAGGGTCATGCAGAGTCTGCGACGTTACCGTGGCCGCTCAACCAGCACCCGCAGGAGAAGCCAAACTCGGCGGCCCTCCGGAAGGACCAGAGGTTCTGTCTCCCGCCAATCGTCATCGCGAACGGTCACGGACGTAGTCCGTCCACAGCCCCAGTGACGGAAAAGGCTCTGAAATGCAGCGTCTTCACACACGCTTCTCGGCGAGGACGGTGGCTGGGTCTCGCCGCCGCGCCGACCGGGAGGTCGCCGCACTTTAGGCCGCAGAGGGAAGGATGCGGGGGTGTAACCTCAGTGTTTCTTTCATCATCTCACCGCCGAGGACTGATCCATGATTCTTGCTGCCGTGATTCTTGCCGCCTCCCAAGTCCCCGCCCCCCCCGAGCGACCCAATCCCATGGACCTCGGACCCTCGATAGGACAACCGCTGATCGCGTTCGAAGCCATGGATCAGAACGGAACCATGCGCACCCTCGACTCCCTCAAGGGCCCCAACGGCCTGGTGATGGTCTTCTTCCGTTCCGCCGACTGGTGACCGTACTGCAAGGTCCAGCTCGTGGAGCTGGAGAGTCAGCTGGCCGGTTTCAAGAAGCGCGGGCTGGGTGTGGCCGCATTGAGCTACGACTCGGTCGAGGTTCTGAAGGACTTCTCGACTCGCAAACACCTCACCTACACCCTGCTCTCAGACCCTGAGTCGAAGATCATTCGCACCTACGGACTCATCAACGAGATCGACTACCCGGTGGGTCATCCCTTCCACGGCGTTCCGTTTCCGGGCACATTCGTGACCGATGCCAAGGGAATCATTCAGACCAAGGTCTTCGAACCCACGTATCAGGAACGGAGCACCGCGGCGAGCCTTCTGATCTCACGAGGCGAAGGGGCGAACGCCTCCGTCCACGAGATGCAGAACAACCAGTTCGCCCTTCGGACCTCAGCCAGCAACGCCGAGGCGGCGCCCGGCCGGCGGGTGACTCTGGTGCTCGACTTCAAGATGGCGGAGGATATGCACGCCTACGCGCCCGGAGTGAAGGGCTACAAGCCGCTCAATTTCCGGCTCGCTGCGAATCCGCTCGTGACCCCGCACGAAGTGACCTATCCGGAATCCCGCCCGTACACCTTCAAGCCTCTCAACGAGACAGTGCCGATCTACGAGGGGGAGTTTCGACTCCTTCAGGATGTGACCGTGATCGTTCCGGCGCGCGACGCCGCTCCGGTGGAGCAGATCGACCTCACGGGTACGCTCGACTACCAGGTCTGCAGCGACAGGATCTGCTACGCCCCGTCCTCGATGCCGGTCCAGTGGACGATCAAGATGATTCCCCTGGATCGGGAGCGAGCGCCTGAGGCCTTGCGGAAGAAGCCTCAGCCCTAGTGTCCCGTCTCAGTGATTCGCCGCCTAATTCGACGCCGATGCATCCCGGATCGCTGCGTTGCTCGCGCCCCGAGGGCAGGCTTCGCGCTCGTTGCATATGCTTAATACGCGGCCTCCTCGGCGCCTTGCGCTCCGGGCGCCTCGGCGCCGACTCCAGCAGCGGATCACTGGGGCGGGACACTAGCCCTTCCGCATCAAACCCAGATACCTCGGCACGAGAGCGCAGTAGTCGCGATAGGCCTCGCCAAATTTTGCGGCCAGGTACCTCTCCTCCGGCTTCACCGCCGTGAAATGAACAACCAGCAGCGCGGGTCCTGACAACAAGACGATCCAGAGGTTGTCAAGGATGACGCCCGCGGAGATCTGCAGGAGAACCATCCCCAGGTACATGGGATGGCGGGAAAATCGATAGGGTCCTTGCCCGATGAGCACAGGCGACGGCTTCCACGGCTCCGGATCCTGGCCGGTGCGATAAAAGCGCCAGAGGGCGCTGGAGACTGCCGCGAGGCCGGCCAGGCCGAAGACCACGGCGCAGGCCAGACGAACGCTTCTGCTTACCGGCAGGGCGAACGGGCCAGCAAACCGGTCGATCGCCATGCCAACTCCGATGAGGGCGAGGAAGACCAGGGGCGGAGGCACTCGCACTCTGGCGCCTCCTTGTTTGCTCTGAACCGTGCTCATCCATTCCCCCACTCGGCTTCGACCGGACCCCACTGGGCCGGACCCTGTGATTTCGGGCCGGCAAACCGAGCGAGGCTCGTTCCTCGTTTCAGACTAGCAGGAGGCGGCCTCGGTTTCGAACCGCTCGGTCAGGCGGCGACGCGGCTGTCTTCGACGATCTCGCCGTCGTGGATGTGAACGCTGCGGGACGCGATCTTCGCGAGGCCGTTGTCGTGGGTGATCATCACTATGGTCTGTCCGGCGGCGTGCAGTTCTCCGAACAGATCGGCGATGGCGTGACCGGAGGCCGAGTCCAGGTTTCCGGTGGGCTCGTCGGCGAGGACGATGGCCGGGTGGTTGGCCAGGGCTCGGGCGATGGCCACCCTCTGCATCTGACCGCCTGAGAGTTCGGTGGGCTTGTGGTCCATGCGATCGCCCAGGCCGACCCGCTCGAGCACCTCCTTCGCCCGCTCGTTGCGTTTCTTGTCCGAGACCCCGGCGAACAGCAAAGGCAGGGCGACATTTTCAAGCGCGGACGCGTAGGGCAGGAGGTTGAAGCTCTGGAAGACGAATCCGATCCGCTTGTTGCGGACCTCGGCCAGCTGGTTGCGGTCGAGGCCGGCCACGTTGGCGCCCGAGAGCATGTACGTGCCCGAAGTCGGAGTGTCGAGGCAGCCGATGAGGTTCATGAGCGTCGATTTGCCCGAGCCTGAGGGGCCCACGATGGCGACGTACTCGTTGCTGCCGATGGCCAGGTCGATGCCGCGCAGCGCCTCCACCTGCATCTTGCCCGTGCTGTACAGCTTTCGGATGGCGGTCATCTCAATCATCTACTCGTACCTCAAGGACTCGGCGGGGTTGATGGAGGCGGCGCGACGCGCGGGGAAATAGCCCGCGAACATGCCGACCGCGCCCAGAATCAGGGAGGTCGCGATGGCGATCCCGGGAGAGAAGGTGGGAATTCCCATCAGATCGAACGCTTCCCCCTGAAGCGGCAGCATCGCGATGATGGTGATGATGGAGAGCGACACACCCGTGCCCAGGACGCCGCCCGCGCCGGTGATCACCATCGACTCCAGAACGAACGGAGCCATGACCTGGCGGGCCTTGGCCCCGAGCGCCATCTTGATGGCGATTTCCCGGGTGCGCTCCTTCACCACCGCGTACATGATGTTGGCGACACCCATCCCCCCCACGAACAGAGTCAGAGCACCGATGATGCCCAGAAAGATCTGAATCCCGAGGGCGATGTTGTCGGTGATGCGCTGGTTTTCGCGGGTGTCCCAGATCGAGAGGGCTCGCCGATCCTCCGGGTCGAAGCGGTACTTGGCCGCGAGAACCCGGTAGATCTCGGCCTTGGCGAGGTCGGCGGTTTCGAGACTCGTGGGGAGATAGATGAAGTTCTCGACCCGGGCGTCCGAGTACATTCCCCGGAACGTGCTGGCGGGAATGATGGATTGATTCTTGTCCGGCCCGCTGTACATCCCCATCATGGTCTTCTTCTGGGCCACCCCGATCACGGTGAAGACCGACTGATTGATGTTGAGTTCGCGTCCCACCACGTCCTGGCTGCCGAACAGATCCTGGGCCAGTTCCTCACCGAGGAAGATCACCCTTCGTTTCTGCTTCACGTCCTGTTCGTTGATGAACCGCCCGCCGGGTTGAGGCACATGGTTCCGAATCGAACCGAACGAAGGATCGACCCCCCGGACCCGCGCATTCACCGTCTTGGTTCCCACGGTGAGACCGCGACGACGGGCGTACTCCCGCGAGACCGCGGCCAGGGAGGGAATCCGACCGAGCAGCATCTCCCCGTCGTCATCCTGGAACGAGATGGTCCGCCCTGAGCCCATGCCCGCGTAGGCCTTGGTGGTCGAACCCGGCCACAACACCCCGATGTTCTCGCCCATGCCACGGGTGCCCTTGTGGAAGGCGCGCTTCATCCCTTCACCGAACGAGAGCAGCATGACGATCGAGAGCGTGCCCCAGGCGATGGCCACCACGGTCAGGAGCATGCGCTTCCGGTTGTGGCCGGCGTCCTGGGTGAACAGGCTCCAGACCAGGGCGATCTCGGTCTTGATGAAGGAGAACATGAACCGCCCCCTTATCCAAGTTTCAGCGCGACCACGGGGTCGAGCATGGAGGCGCGGCGGGCCGGGAAGTAGCCGGCGATGAAGCCGATGAGGCCGAGCAAGGCGCTGGTGGAAAGCAGTACAAGGGCGGAGGCCTTGGGGGTGCCGACGTACTCATCGAGGCCGGCGTACGGAAAGATGGCCATGACCCCGATGGTGATGAGAAACCCGAGGGCCCCGCCGATGGCGGTGATGGTCAGGGTCTCCATCAGGAACTGGGTCTGGATGAAGCGAGGCTTGGCCCCGATGGCCAGCTTGATCCCGATTTCCTTCATCCTCTCCTCGAGGACCACGTACATGATGTTCGAGACGCCGATACCGCCCACGATCAGGGTAAACGAGCCGACAATGGCCAGAAACCCCCGGAAGATTCCGAAGAAGATGGCGAAGAACTTCTCGCCCTCGGTGGTATCCCACATGCCGATGGCTTCTTTGTCCTCGGGATCGAACTTGTGCCTTCGGGCCAGGGTCTCGTAGACCCTTTTGGTGACCACCGGAGTGGCCGCCGCGTCCTTTGCCTGGAAGATGAAGTTCTCGTAGTAGCGCTTGGAGAAGAGTCCGCGGTAAGAGGATTCCGGAATGAAGGCCTTGTCTTCATCACGCCCGCCGTAGCTGCTGTCCTGGCCCTTCTTCTGCAGAACCCCCACCACCAGGAAGGGCGTGTTGTCGATCATGATGGTCTCGCCCACCGCCTCTCCGTCTCCGAAGAGGTCGGTCTTCAGCTTGTCGCCGATGAAGACCACCCGGCGACGCCGATCCATATCCAGGTCGTTGATGTAGCGGCCGCCCGCGGCGGGGATGACATTCCGCATCACCGCGAAGATGGGAGAGTTCGCCGACATTTGAGGGGTGAGGCGCACCTTCTCGCGTTTGAACGACGAGCTCTGTCTCGAGAACTCGCCGGAGAAGTTCGCCTCCGGAATCTCGCGACGGAGAGCCTGGATGTCCTCGTCGTTGACCCGGATCACCCGGCCCTTGCCCAGGCCCTCGTAGGGCAGGGAGGTTCGGGAGGGCCAGGCGATCACGATGTTCTCGCCCAGGCCCGCCTGCTGCTGCCGGATCTTGGCCTCCAGGCCCTCGCCGAACGCGACCAGAAGCGCCACCGACACCGTGCCCCAGGTGATGCCCAGGACGGTGAGGGCGGTGCGCATCTTCTGGTGGCGCACGTCGTGCGCCATCTGTTTCAGGAAGGAGAGAGAGTTCATTCGATCTTCTTGGGCGGGCGCTCGACCACCTCGTCGCGGTCCTTGAGGCCATCGGTGACTTCGACGTTCATGCCGTCAGACAGCCCGTACTTGATCTCGCGGGTCGCAGGCTCCTCACCCATCTCGCCCGGAACCTCGACCGTGGCCTTGCCGCCTTCGAATTTCACCAGACGCTCGGGAACCAGGAGGACGCCTTTCTTCTCCTTCACCACGATGTCCGCGTTCGCCGAGTAGCCGGCGCGCAGAACCACGTCCCTGGCCGGTGAGATGTCGATCTCCACGTCAAAGAGCGTGGCGCCTTCCGAAGTCCGGGACTTGGGCGAAATCTTGGAGAGCTTCCCCTCGACCACCACATCGGGAAGGGCGCCGATCTTGATCTTCGCGGGAAGCCCTTCTCTCAGCTTGCCCACGTCGATCTCGTCCACCGTCCCTTTGAAGAGCAGGGTCGACATGTCGGCCATGACCGCGAGAGCCGTGCCGGCCTGAAAACTGGTGAGGGGTAC
>JAQBHL010000327.1:0-8467 GCA_032127745.1 Acidobacteriota bacterium | reverse complement strand
GCCGAGTCAAGGCGGCAGGCGGCTCGCGGAAACGGGGGCGTGTTTCGAAGAGCTATTCCCGCCGGGCCGCTTTCCACTCCTCCATCTCTTCGAGTGTTTTCGGCCAGTCTCCCTTGAGCAGGCGCGACACTCCCCGATCGGCCAGCAGTTTGCCGCCGGTCTGGCAGGTGGGGCAGTAGTTGCACTCGTTCTCGGCGCAGGCAATGCGTTGGATCGGGGTGGCGCACCGCGGGCAGGGCTGCTTCGACTTACCGTGGACGGGCAGGAACAGATCATCCTCGATGCCGATCACGATCCGCTTGGCGACGCGATCAATCGAGAGGACGCGCCTTCCGCCCACCGATGAGAGTGGCGGGTCCCAGGTGCGGACGAGGAACGGCGTGGCGGTTCGAACCGACTTGATGGCTCGGCCCGAGATGAAGCGATCCAGAGCCTCGACGTAGGCGGTGAGGTCGGGCAGTTCGGGCATGGTCGTTGATCATCGGGCACGCGCGGCCCTCGGCGTCGGCGCGCACCGGGATTCCCGCGTACACTCGTTTCGTGGAAGCACCATGCCGACCCTAGGAGCCATGGCGCTGGCGTCGCTGGCGAGCTACGTGGTGGGGGATCTCATCGCGAGTTTTTCCAGCCTGCCCGTTCAGCTGGTGGCGGGCACGGCGGTGTTCTACGTGGTCTACTTTCCGGCCCGAAGATGGCTTCTGGAACTGCGCGACGGCTAGCCATCACCATCCCTCACCCCGGCAAACCCCGGATCGGGTCCGGGGCTTGCCGAGGTGACGGGCAAGGCGTCAAGTCCTCGCCACGGTGAAGCACGCGCCTAGGAAGGTCCCGGCCATGGACCGGGTCGTCTTGTGGCTGTCCGTACTCTACGTGGCCCTGCTGCCGATCGGCCGCTCTGGCCTTCCTCTCAATGCGCAGTGGGGCGATCTGCTCTTTCCCGTGCTGCTGATCGCGGTTTGGCGTGGAGGGCCGCACCAGAGATGGTGGAGCCACCGTGACTGGCCGCTTGCCTTCTACCTGGCCGTTACTCTGGCCTCGTCAGCCTTGTCCCCGGACCCTCTCGCCGGCCTTCAGCAACTGGCCAAGCAGGCCTATGTGGCCGCCATCTTCGTGGTCTTCCGACGCCTGGCCCGCGACTCTTCTGTTTCCCACCGGCTTCAGCGCACATTTGCAGCCATCATGGCCGCGCTCGCCGCTGCCTCGATGCTGGTGGTGTTCCTCAGAGTCCCCGCCTCGGTTCCCGTATCCGTGCTCGGCGCCACCCACGTGCTGCCTTTTTTCGGCTTGGTGCGCCGGCTGCGCGGAACGTTCCTCACCCCGGAGATGCTGGGCGAGGCTCTTCTGGTCGCTTTCGTCCTCGCACTTTCGGCGCGCTCGGCGACCCAGGGGCGAGGGCGGGTCCTTTGGACCATCATGGCCGCTCTTCTGAGCGGGGCCGGGATCCTGACCTTCTCCCACAGCCTGGCCGGCTTTGCCGTGGCCGCGGTTCTGTTCGCGGTGGTGGATGTACCGTCGCGTGTGCTGCGCCGGCTGGCCTGGATCGCCGGGTTCTCGGTGTTCACCCTGGTGAACGCGGCCTCGGTGGTGGATTGGGGGAGTCAGCCGAACGACTATGGCGTGGCTCCGGTCTCAATTGACCTGGTCGGGATCCGGGTCGAATGGACGTTGAGCCACTACTTCGCCCTGAAGCAGGTGGCCGGCACGGCATTCGTGCGGCATCCCTGGTCCGGGATTGGCCCCGGCCGCTTTCCCGTGGAGACGGAACGGGCCTTCCAGGAGGGACGACTCCCCGCGCGATACCGTGACAAAGTTCCCCAGTGCGATCCGGCCGGCCGCCTGGCGGAGACGGGCTTCCTCGGCGGTTTGAGCCTCTTCCTGCTGTGGGGCTCCTGGCTTCGCGGGATCTCCTCGCGGTTCCGGGCGGCTCCCGCCGCGCAACGAGCCGCAGGCGCCGCCGTGGTCGGGCTCCTGGTGAACAGCCTGAACGTGGACGTCATGAACTTCCGGTTTCTCTGGCTGGCCCTCGCCTGGGCGCTGCCGGGTGAGGGTACGGGGTCCGATGCCGGGGCGGCGGAGAAAGCCGAAACCCAGCGATCCGGCTGAGGGATTTTTCGGGAAGGGAAGCCTGGGCTCAGGGGCCTCACGATGCCGTCGCGCTGTCCTCCTGCTGCATCAGTTCCCACTGGGCCATGAGGTCGTTCACTTCCCACATCAGGGACTCGCGGTCCTTGGCCGCCTTCTCGGCGCGGGCGCGATCGTCGAAGAATCCAACCGTGGTCATGTCCTTCTCGATCGCCGCCACCGCCCCTTCCTTCTCGGCGATCCGCTTCTCGATTTCGTCCAGGCGCTGTCTGCGCTTCCTCAGGGCGCGGTCGGCGGCGATCCGGGCCTGACGTTCGGCTTCGGCCGCCGCCTTGGGGCTCGCGGCAGCGCCCGCGGGATCGGATTGGCGCAGGCGGGGGGCGAGAGAATTCTTCGGAGGCGGCGCCCCGACGGCGACGGATCGCTTCTCCGGCATGGGCGCCGGCGGCGGCTTCTGCGGGAGCCCGGGCGGGGCGGTGGCCACCGCCTTCACCACCGCGGTCTTCACTTCGGTGAGGCTCGGGGCTTTGGGCCTGGCTACCGCCGGAGTTCCGGTCTCACCGGCCTCCATCCGCTTCTTCCAGTCGAGGAAGTCTTCGTACCCACCCGGATAGAGCGAAGCCTTGCCTTCGCCCACGTCGATGACCTTCATGGCCAGCCGATCCACGAAGTGCCGGTCGTGCGACACGAAAACGATGGTGCCGGTATACGCGGCCAGAGCTTCGAGAAGGATGTCCTTCGAGTCGAGATCGAGGTGGTTCGTGGGCTCGTCGAGGAGGAGCAGGTTGCTGGCCTTGAGCAGCATCTTCGCCAGGGCGAGACGGTTGCGTTCTCCGCCTGAGAGCACGGAAACCTTCTTGTACACGTCGTCGCCCGAGAAAAGGAAGCCGCCCAGGATCGAACGGATCATGGGAACCATGGTGGTGGGGCTTCCTCCCGCCATCTCCTCATAGACGGTCTGCGAACCGGTGAGGATGTCCGCCTGGTTCTGGGCGAAGTAGTCCATCACCACCTGGTGCCCGAGAGTGATGGAGCCCGCGGTGGGCTTGTCGGTTCCGGCGAGAACGCGCATGAGCGTCGATTTGCCCGCGCCGTTCGGACCGACGAGAGCGATCCGATCGCCCCGTTCGACCGTGAAGTCGACGCCGTCGAGGATGACGTTCGGGCCATAGGCGCGCTTGAGGTGTTTGACCTCCAGCACCACCCGGCCCGCCTTGGGGGCTTCCGGGAAGTGGAAGTGGATCTTCTGCCGCTGGGGCGGAATCTCGATCCGCTCGACCTTGTCAAGCTGCTTGATCCGACTTTGCACCTGGCGGGCCTTGGTGGCCTGATAGCGGAAGCGGTTGATGAAGGCCTCCGTCTTCTCGATGTCCTCGCTTTGGCGGCGATGGGCTTCCAGCAGATTCTCGAGATTGGCCTGATAGTCGACCACGTACTTCGAGTAGTTGCCGTGATAGTCGGTGAGGGTTCGAAGCTCTACCTGGGTGATTCGCTTGACCACCGCGTCGAGGAAGAACCGGTCATGGGAGACCAGAACCACCGAGCCTTCGTAGTCGTGCAGATACTCTTCAAGCCAGTTGCAGGCGGGGAGGTCAAGGTGGTTGGTGGGCTCGTCCATCAGAAGCAGGTTGGGCCGCTGGAGCAGGAGTTTGGCGAGGGCGATGCGCATCTGCCAGCCCCCCGAGAACTCCTCGCAGAGCCGCTCGTTCTCGGCGGGCCTGAAACCGAGACCGCGAAGGACGTTGGCGATACGGATGTCCATCTCGAAGCCGCCGGCGCGTTTGAAGTGCTCGATGACCTCGGCGTAGCGGTCGAGAAGAGCCATATGCTCCTCCTCGGTCGTGCCCGGATCCTCGTGCTCCAGGGTGGCCTCGATCCGGCCCTGCTCGTCCCTCAACGCGAGCAGAGGAGCGAACGCGAGCGAGACCTCGGCATGTAGAGATCGCCCCTGGTGGGCGATCCCGTCCTGCGGCAGGTAGCCGATGCTGAGATCGGTGGCCATCCGCACCTGGCCCGAGTCGTACTCCTCGAGACCGGCCAGGATCTTCAGGAGGGTCGATTTGCCCGCGCCGTTGGGGCCGCACAGTCCGATGCGGTCGTTCTTTCGGACGTGCCAGTTCACGTTCTCCCAGAGAACGCGGGCGCCGTAGCGCTTGGACAAACCTTCGACGTGAATCATGGAGGGATTTTCGGGGCCTTTGAAGCGGGACCGCGTGTCCCCCGCGCCGCGGGCGGACGAGCTTGGGGGGGAACGCGGCTTGGGTTGGTCTGGCTCGCGGGACGACCGGCGCGGCCACGGCTTGCCGGCGTTGGCCTCAGGGAGGCTGCGAGCCGGCGAACGAGGCGATTATACGGGTCCCCCCGAAGCACTCCCCAATTCCCTCGACTCGTCTGGCGCCGGCGAGGGGAACAAATCGATGCGCGAATCAATAAGGTTCGTGCCCCCCTGATCGCCCGGCTCGGGTACAGTCCGTTTGCGCGAAGGATGTAGCCGCCCCTACAGCCTTCGCGCTTTCGCTTTTGGGCGGCACCCGGGTCGATGCAAGGCTACCGTCTTCGCGTTCCCATCTCCCGGCGCAGATCCTTCTCGATGTCCCGCTTCTTGATCGCTTCGCGTTTGTCGTGCGACTTGCGGCCGCGGGCCAGACCGATCTCGAACTTCACCCGTCCCCCCTTGAAATAGGCCTTGAGCGGAATCAGAGTGAGCCCTCTCTCGTTGACCTTCGCCCCAAGCTTCAGGATGTCCTTCTTTCTCATGAGCAGCTTGCGCTGGCGCTCTTCGCTGTGGTTCATCCGGTTCCCGTGGGAGTAGGGAGCGACCGATGCTCCGGAGAGAAACAGTTCGCCGTTGCGGAACTCCACGTAGCTGTCTCGGAACTGGAACCCGTTCTCGCGAAAGGCTTTGACCTCGGTTCCGCGCAGCGCGACTCCCGCCTCGTGTTTCTCGATGATCTCGAACTCGTGAAGGGCCTTTCGGTTGGTGGCCAGGATTCGGATGTCGTTGTCGGGGCGCTTGGCCGGGGCGGTCATGGACTCGGGATGATAGGGCCCCGAGTCGACTAGACTCCCCTTGAGAGGTCAACAAGAGTGGACACCACATCGCCCCCCAAGAAGGCTCCGGGCCGCAACGATCCCTGCCATTGCGGATCCGGGAAGAAATACAAGCAATGCCACCTGGACAAGGACGAAGCGAAAGCGCGTGATGCGCGAGCCGCGGCGCAGGCCGAGGCCGAGAAGAATGCTCCCGCGGTCGAAGCGCCGAAGGACGCAGACAAGCCCGGTCCGAAGTCGCACGACAAGACCAACTTCCACGAGCAACGGGGCCGAGGTCCGAACACCAAGGGCTTCCAGCGTGCCTCGGCGGTGCGCAAGGTCGGCGGCGGTGGCTGAAGCCGGGCCGGTCCGGACCGATTCGCTCCGCCGATCGTCGCCTCCGGGGGGTACGCCGCGAAATGGCAGCGGGCGGGGAACGGCCGGTGGCTGGTGCAGGCCGAGATCTTCACCTCCCTCAAGTGCGATGGTCCCGACGAGGCCGGTGTGAAGCCGTTGCCGATCGGCGACAGCCCGGCACGGTTCTAGCCAGGACTCCTCCCAGGACTCCTCCGGTTCCTCCGCCCGCTCTATCCTTGGGCCTCAGTGACTAAGGGAACCACATCTCGCCGGATGCGTCGTGCTCCGTGAAGGGCGCGCGCCATCAGAAGCGAGTCAGCGAACCCCATCCCATCGCGGTGGATGGGATCGACCTCATCTGGGAGAAACGACACCCGCTCTATTTCGACTGGCGCAAGGAACTCAAAGGGGTTTCGGTCTCGGTCTGGCGGATACCCGGCAAGACCAAGGAGCTCATTCTGGACGTCCATTTCGCCGTCTTTGGAATCGATCGCTTCCCGAACGCGGATCAATGGGACCAGGTGCTGGCTCGGGCCATTCGCTCCGCGATGGAGGCAGGTTGGGATCCCGAGTCGCGCGGATCCTCACGCCGGCACACCCCGGCCTAGTCTCCGCAGCGGGCACGACCATGGGCCTGTTTCTCAACCGACATCCTGGGGTCGCCCTCAGGAGTCAGGCCTCGGCCCGGACGGACAGGGAGACCACCGCGTCGCCGAAGTTCAGGCGGCGCTTGAACTCCCGCTGCAGCAGAGCCATGTTGACCACGAACTGCAGGGCCACGGCCACCACCCCCACCTGCCACACGTGAAAGAGCTGAAACCCGGGCCGGTGAGCCATCACATAGGCGGGAACGGCGAAGACCACGAGCCTCAGAGCCGAGGTGGCGAGCGACGGCAGGGTGTTCCCCATGCCCTGGAAAGCGCTGGAACTCACGAATACCAGTCCTGAGAAGAGGAAGTTCCAGCTGATGATCCTCAGATACTCGGCCCCGTAGGCCACCACTTCCGGATCCGAGTTGAAGAACCGGAGCAGGGCCTCGGGTGCTATGTGGCACAGCACGGTGAGGACGACCATCACCGCCGAACTCATGGCCGCGCCCGCACGGAAGGCGCCGCGAACTCTCTCGCCCAGCCTCGCGCCGAAGTTCTGTCCCACCACCGGACCGGTGGCGAAAGCGATGGCCACGGTGGGGAGAAACAGCGACTGCATCACCCGGGCGCCGATGCCGAAGCCGGCCTGGGCGGCCGAGCCGAAGGGGCGGATGATGTCGTAGACCAGCATCACGTAGACGGACATGAGCGCGAACTCGCCGCCCGCGGGCACGCCGATCCGCAGCATGTCGAACCACAGCCGCGGTTCGGGCTCCCACTGTTCGCGCCGGAACCGGATCGGGCTCCTCGGACGACGGAAGTACAAGGTCATGGCGATGCAGCCAAGCCCCACCGCGATCAGGGAGGCGATGGCCGTGCCGGCCACGCCCAGAGGATGTCCGGTGATCCAACCGAACATCAGGGTGGGGGCGAGAATGATGTTGACCACCAGGGTCCCGATCTGGATCAGGGTGGGGTTTTTCATGTCGCCCATGCCGCGGAGCGCGGAACCCATGGCCACGAGGGGGAATTGAAGAAACAGGGCGGGGATGAACCAGTTCAGGTATTGCTCCGCCTGCGCGGCGGTCGCGGCGTCCGCGGCCAGGCGCTGGCAATAAGCGTTGCGCAACGAAAAGAACACCACGCCGAAGATGAAGCCGGTGACGCTGGACAGGACCAGTGATTGATTGAAAAGGCGCTCGGCCTGGTCACGGTCCTTTCGACCCAGGGCCTGGGCCACCAGAGACGTGGCGCCTACGCCCAGAGACTGAGTGAGGGCGAGGACCAGGAACATCACCGTGCCCGCGAGGCTGACCCCCGCCACCGCCTCCTTGCCCAGTTTGCCCACGAAGTAGAGGTCGGCCAGGAAATACAACGTCTGAAAGCCGGTGGAGAGGGCGATGAAGCTCGCCAGTCGCACGACGTGGCCCGATACGGACCCCTTGGTCATGTCGTTCATTTCGGGCAGCAGGTTACCGCGCCGAACCGCTCTCCTGAGGGATCCAAGCCCTCTGTGCATCGGTAATGGCGGCTGGTCAGGCGAAGCCTCTGGGAACCTACGGGGCCTGAGGATCGTCTTAACCAGTGTGACCGGTTCAACGGATCGAGTTCCGGGTCCCAAACCCCCCCGATTCCTGGAGATACGCGATGCGCAAGGTAGCGATAGTTCTGGCCGTAGTGCTCATGGGAGGTCTGGGTGCCGTTGCCTACTCCCGATCGGTCAAATCGGCCGACCCCGGCTTCAAGACGGTTCAGGTATCCAGAGGGGAAGTGGTCGAGAAGGCCCTCGCGGTGGGGGCCATCCGCCCCGACCAGGAGATATCGGTCAAGAGCAAGATCTCCGGGATCGTCCGCAAGACCTACCGCGAGGTGGGCGACTATGTGCGGGCGGGGGACCCTCTCTTCGAGATCCTGCCCGACCCGACGCCCCTGGAGCTCACCGAAGCCCGCCGGGAAGTCGAGAGCGCGCTTAACAGCTTTGATCAGGCCAAGCGCCGGTTCGATCGCCAGGACTCGCTCAAGAAACAGGGGATCACTTCCACCCAGGACTTCGACACCGCCGAGAAGGATCTGCAGGAGACCCGGAGCAAGCTGGGCCTGGCCCGGGAAAGGCTGGCCCTCGTGGAGAAGGGCCGCATCAAGACCACCGGCCCAAACGTCGAGTCAATCATCCGTGCGCCCGTGAATGGAACGGTTCTCGAACTCGCGGTTCACGAGGGCGATCCGGTGGTCCCCCTCACCAGTTTCCAGGCCGGCACGGCCCTCGCCGTCATGGCGGACATGTCGACCCTGCTCTTCAAGGGGACGGTGGACGAGATCGACGTAGGCAAGCTCAGAGAAGGGCTGCCGGCGAAGATCAAGATCGGCGCTCTTCCTGACGTGGTCGTCGAGGGGAAGCTCTCCAA
>JAQBHL010000326.1:0-3111 GCA_032127745.1 Acidobacteriota bacterium | reverse complement strand
GGTCACGGGCCTTGCTGATCTCGATGGTGTGATCATTCGCCCGCCGCCCCCGGGCGGCGCGCGAAACCTCGCGTGGTGCGGCAAGGCCCGTGCCCGGGTCCGCCTTCAAGGTCGTCGCGCTAAGGATGGCCCGCTTGCGCGGGCCGTCTTCATTTGAGGCTCCTTCTACAGAAGTCACGTTCTCGGACACGCACGCCTCGCCCTCGCGTTGATCCGTGGTTTTCGCGGCCTGTTCTCGGAGCCGCCGCCGTGGCCGCAAGCGCCGCGCGCTCGTGGGGGCGCCTTCATGAAGCGCGCAGGTCGCGTTTGTTCTGTGGGCCTCGTGCGCTGCGCGCCCGAGGCCTGGTCGCGTTTCGTCTGCGGCCCGCTTCGCGGCCCTTGCCGTCGTGGTCGGCCTTGCGGCTTCGGGCCGTGCGTATTCCAGGCGATGCCAGCCACCGATTCCGGTTGATGCCAGCCACCGATTCCAGCTGATGCCAGCCACCCATTCCGGCTGAAACCAGCCAGGGGATTTTGGGACAACCAAGGGCGGCTACCCTCGACTCTTTCTGACGACAGTGAAAGAGGTGGCGGTGCCCCAAGAAAGGTTGTCCATGCGCAAGATAAGAGAGATTCTTCGTCTCAAGTACGAGGCAAAACTGACGGATCGGCAAATCGCACGCGGGGCGGGTGCTTCAAGGTGGGCGGTTGCCAGCTGCCTGGCTCAAGCGGCGGCGGTGGGGCTTTCGTGGCCGCTGCTGCCGGACCTGAACGAGGAGGCGCTCGAGACCCTGCTCTATCCTCCTGAGGCGGCCTCGCCCCGTCATCCACTGCCGGACTTTGAGGTGATTCGGGACTCCTTCTCGAAGCACAAGGGTGTGACGCGACGCTTAGCCTGGGAGGAGTATCGACAGACCCATCCGTCGGGGATGGGGTATTCGGCATTCTGTGAGCGATATCGGGAATGGCTCAAGGTGCAAGATCTGGTCCTGCGCGTTCCTCATGAGCCGGGCGAGGCGCTCTATGTGGACTACGCGGGACAAACCGCCCAGATCACGGACCGCGCGACCGGGAAGCACCAGATGGTCAAGGTCTTTGTTGCGGTGCTGGGCTACTCGAATCTGACCTACGCCGAAGCCACGATGGGAGAAACGACTGCGGACTGGATTTCCGCCCAGGTGCGTTCCCTGGAGTATTGCGGTGGCGTCCCGAAGAAAATCGTTCCCGACAATCCCAAGGCATTGATCACGCGGGCCAGCCGGTACGAGCCCGATCTGAATCCGAACTATCAGGAATTCGCGGAGCACTTCAAGGTCGCGGTGGTCCCGGCCCGAGTGAGAGAACCCCAGGACAAGGCCAAGGTCGAAACGGGTGTGCGGATCGTCGAGCGTTTCATCCTGGCGCCACTGAGAAACCAGATGTTCTTCTCGCTCGCCGAATTCAACGTCGCCCTGTGGGAGCGCCTCGAAGGACTCAACAACAAACCGTTTCAGAAGCTTGAAGGCTCAAGGCGAAGCCGTTTCGAGGAAGCCGAGCGAGCGGCGCTGAGCCCGCTTCCGGATCGACCCTTTACCTACGCGGTGTGGAAAAAGACGAAGGTGCATCTGGACTATCACGTCGAAATCGAGAGGCACTACTACTCGGTCCCCTACGCCCACGCCGGCAAGACGGTGGATGTCTGCCTGTCGGAGCGCACCATCGAGGTGTTCCTTCGGGGCAAGGTGATTGCCGCCCATCTTCGCTCGCGCATGGTCGGCGAATTGACCACGGTGGCCGCACATCGACCCGAGCGCCATCAGGGCAGGCTCGACCTGTCGCACGAAAAGCTCCTTGCCCGCGCTGAGGCCATTGGGCCGGCTACCGCCTCGATGGTTGGAGCTCAAATCCATCGACGACTCCACCCGGAACAAGCCTTGAATATCAGCCTGGGGATCTTGCGACTAGCCAAAGACTACGGTCCATCCGAGCTCGAGACCGCCGCGCTCCAAGCGCTAGAAGTGAAGTCCTTTTCCTACCGCTCCCTGCAGACCTTCCTCCGCAGTCCACGCCCACCCGCACCCCCAGTGCCTCCACGGATCGAGCACGACAACATTCGCGGCGCCGCATACTTCGAGGTGACCTCATGCTAAGAGAACCTCTGTATCAAGGCCTCCAGGACCTTGGCCTGCGCGGCATGGCTCGCGAATTCGACAAACAAACGAAAACGCCGGACCTCCAGTCTCTTACCTTCGATGAACGGCTTGGATTCCTCATCGATCATGAGCGCACAGAGAGAATGAGCTATCGGCTGGCCCAGCGCCTGAGGTGGGCGAAGTTGCCCCAGAACGCGGCAATCGAAGACCTCGACCATCGCGCCGGTCGCGGACTCGACCGTGGACTTTGGGCGAGACTCATCGACCTCGGCTGGATACAGCAGAATCTCAACGTGTTGATCTGCGGCCCGACTGGCGTCGGCAAGAGCTACATTGCCTGCGCTCTTGGTCATGCCGCCTGTCGGCAGGATATTTCCGTTCGCTATCTCCGCCTTCCTCGACTCGTCGAAGAACTGGTCAAAGCGGAAGCGCTTCACAGGAAAGGCGCCTTCTTCAAGACCCTCGCCAAGGCGCGGCTGCTGGTCATCGACGACTTTGGCCTCGCACCTCTCGCCGACCAGACGAAACGCGACCTCCTCGAAATCCTCGAAGACCGCTACGAGAAGGCATCGACCATCATCACCAGCCAGATCCCGGTCGAGAAATGGCACGCCTACATCGATGAGCCCACTCTCGCCGACGCCATCCTCGACCGCGTCGTTCATAATGCCCATCGGATCAATCTCACCGGCGATTCAATGCGGAAACGCCGCGCTCAGGCCTGATCCCGCCAGATCCGGCGCTCCAGGTTGCCCCAGGATCGACGTACCGATCCTCGGGCAACCCTGGGGCTGTCAGGATTTCAGCCCTGAGGGCACAATCTGCGAGGCCGAATCGACCGGCCGGTTGCAGCAGAACCTCACATGCGCCAGACGCTCGCCCGAAATCTACGTCAACGCCCGGCTTGTTTCTTTCGCGGAAGGCTCCTCCGCTTATGGAAAACCGGAGACGGACCCGGTTTCCCACAGGCCGAGCCTTCCACGCGCTTGACTCTTCGACC
>JAQBHL010000325.1:0-25705 GCA_032127745.1 Acidobacteriota bacterium | reverse complement strand
GCACGATGCGGCCAGGGTCGATGTCGCGATCCTTGACCAGATAGTCGTAGGCGGCGCGACCGTCGCGGTAGGTGCCCTCTTCGTCAGTATCACCGGAGCTCCGGCCATACCCGCGATAGTCGTAGAGAAAGAAGTCCGCGCCCAGGTCGCGAAGACTCAGCACCCGGTCCAGCCGGTCCGCGATGTTGCCGGCGTTCCCGTGCGAGAAGAGGACGGTCGCGACGGCTGGGTCTTTCGCGGCCTTGATGAACCAGCCGTGGACCTTGACCCCGGGCTCCACGTCGAGGACGATCTCCTCGAAGGGCAGGCCCAGGGCCTTCGGGGTGACGTTCACCTCGGCGGTCGGGTAGTAGATGAAGCGCTTCTCGAAGATCACGAGGAAGAGTGTCGCACCGATCAAGACTCCAAGCGTGATTCTCACCACGCTCTTCACAAGTGCGGTGGCCCTGGTGTCCGCAGGCAAGGAGGCGGCCGAGCCCAGGGCGATTCCCAGGGCCGCGAGTGGAATCACGTGTCGCACCATCTGCATGGCTGCCCAGCGTACACGTCTCACCCTTGACTTTCACCCGGACCGCCTTCGCCTTCGCCCGGAGAGGACCATGACGCCAGATCATCAGGCCGGCGAGACGGTTCTTCCTGCCGCCCTCGACCCTGGTATCAGCCCATAACCTCGCGGTAGAGACGCAGAAGATTGCCGCCCATGACGCGCTCCACGTCGCGCTCGCTCAGGCCGCGCTTCACGAGCCCGCCCCAGACCACTTCCATGCGACGGGGGCCGTTCAGTTCATCAATGAAGTACGGAAGCTCGGAGTCGTTGACCTGGCTCCCTTCTTCCTTCTTGAGCTCAGCAAGGTACTCGGGCGACATCTGGATGACCCGATGATCCCGGTCGCTGCCGATACAGACATGCTCCACCCCGGCCACATTGATGGCATGCATCAGGTGATCGAAGTAGGCGTGCAGGTTGTCGCTCTTCCTGGTGGTGAGGAACGGGCGCATCTGGCAGATCCCCACCACGCCGCCGCGGTTGGCCAGAGCGCGCAGGTTCTCGTCGGTCGTATTGCGCCGGTTGGGGTGCACGGACATGCAGGCGGTGTGCGAGACGTGCGCGGGGGCCTTGGACTCCGCGATCGCCTCCGCCATGGTCTGCATGTTGGCGTGCGAGAGGTCGATCAGCATCCGCCGCGTGTTCATCCGCGCGATCAACTGGCGGCCGAAAAGGGACAGCCCGCCCTCCTCCCAACACCCCACGCCGACATGGTTCTTCGTGTTGTAGGTCAGCTGGCTGCTGCGCAGTCCCAGGCGGTGGAACACGTCGACGCGGTCCAGATCCCGGCCGAACTGCGTGGTGTTCTGGAAGAGGTAGAACACCGCCATCTTCCCCGTGCTTCGCGCGAGTTCGACATCTTTGGCGGAGGTCGCTCTCACGAAGAAGCCGGCGTTTTCAGCGAGGTATCGGTCGTGCTGAAGCAGGGAGTCGAGCGCGAGCTCGAGCGCCTCGGCGCCCTCGGGCTTGGGGTCGCACAGGGTGACGGTGATGGAGTCCATGCCGCTCGCCAGCATGTCGCGGATGAGCGCCGGTTCGTATTCCGGGCGCAGCTCACCCATCGCGTCCATGATCAACCGGTCGCCACGAGACGGCGACGGACCGGCCGCCGGCTGGGCGGCCAGGCGCCTCACGAGTCCCGCGGAGGCTGCGAGGCCAAGTACAAACAAGCGTCGATCCATGAGTTCCTCCCGAAGATCGGACAAGATTACCTGTTCCGGCCCTGCCGTCCGGACGGCCCGCCTACGGCTGCACGGGTGTGGGCATCGGCAGGGTGAGACCCTTCTTCATGAGGACCTCGCGCAGCCGGTCCGGGCGGTCGGTGATGATGCCGTCGATGCCCAGGTCGACGAACTTCTCCATGTCGGCGCTTTCGTTGATGGTCCAGGGAATCACCTTGAGACCGAGCCCGTGCGCCTCCACGACCTGATCCGGCGCGAGATCGCCGAAGTTCGGAGACCAGACGACGGCGCCGATCGCCTTCACCGCCCTGGGAATCGAGCCGCCAAACTCATCCACGTCGAGGCCGCCCAGCGAAGGCGAGGGGCCGGGCGCGCCCACCTGGACGTTGCCCCCGCCGGGTCGCAGGGTGGTGAGCGCCACGGTTTCGATCTCGGGCGCGATCTCTTTCACCGCCGCGAGGGTTCGCCAGTCGAAGGACTGGATAAGGGCGCGCTTCTCCATCTTCGCCTCGCGCACCACCCTGACCACGGCCTCCGCGAAGGCTTGTGGCCCCAGGGTCTCGTCGGGATTTTGGGGTGTGATCTTGGTCTCGATGTTGAATCGAACCGTGGTGTTTCCGCTCTTCTTGACCAGGGCGAACACGTCGGCGAGCCGCGGAATCCGCTGGCCGTCGGCAGCCTTCTGATCGGGGAGGCCCGCCGCGTACGGGGTGCCGGGCTTCAGGCGACCCACGTCGTAGCTCTGAAGCTCGGTGTAGGTCAGCGAGAAGAAGGAGGGCCCGTGGGTCTCGAGGAACTTTCCGCTCGCGTCGCGCGTGATCTCCGGATTGAGCAGCGGATCATGGCTGAGAACGACCACGCCGTCCTGGGTGACTGCGCAATCGAGCTCGAGGGTGCTGACGCCGAGGGTCAAGGCCCCGGCGAAGCCCGCGAGCGTGTTCTCGGGCCACAAGCCGCGCCCGCCGCGATGGGCCTGAAGATCGAAGACGGCTCCTGCCGCTGCCTGCGCGCCCGGCATCGACGCCGAACCAATAGCGAGGCCAAAGGCGAGGAGCGGCGAAGACGCGCCCAGGATGGTTGCAGGCTTCATCGCGGGATCATACAGGTGTGCTTGTCGGCCGCCGCGGCCTTCGCCGAAGGGGGCGAGAGGCTGCGTGCCGAGGGCGGTGATGGCCGCAGTCATGGTGAGCGAACGCCGGATTGCGGGGACGAAGTCGAACGCCTCGTAGCCGCTTCACGAGCCGGGCCGCCACTCGACCTCAACCTCCCCGAGCCAGAGGTGGAAGCGCAGCCGGAGCGGAGACGAGCGGCGTCGTGACAAGAATCTCCTTTCGCGGCGCCCGCAAAGGGTCACGTATCATCCGCCCTGCGTGCCAGAGATCGCAGGCGTTCCTGTCCCCCTTCATCCTCTTCGGATTGACGCTCTTCGGCGTGGCCCTCTTCCATCGCCACACTCTGGCGGTAGCGCTCACGGGGTTGACCGCGATCCTGGCCTTTGGACTCCTCTCCGGTCGCCTCGACCTGAGGGAGCACATGGCCCACGAGTGGGTGACGCTCGCGAATCTCTTTGGACTCCTGATTGGCTTCGCGCTCCTCGCCGATCACTTCCACCAGTCGGGCATGCCGGATCTGCTTCCGAAGTTCCTGCCCAACGGCTTCTGGGGAGCCTTCACCCTGTTGATCCTGATCTTCGTCCTGTCGAGTTTCCTGGACAACATCGCCGCAGCCATGATCGGGGGCACGGTGGCGGCGACGGTGTTTCGGAAGAAGGTCCATGTGGGCTATGTCGCCGCGATCGTGGCTGCGTCGAATGCGGGCGGCTCCGGAAGCGTGATCGGCGACACCACCACCACGATGATGTGGATCGACGGCGTGCGTCCGGGCCATGTCTTTCATGCTTATGCTGGAGCCGTCGTGGCTTTGTTAATCGTCGCCTCCATCGCTTCGGCGCAGCAGACCCGTTTCGCTCCCATCCTGGCCGACCCGATCGATTCGCCCCCCATCGATTGGAAGCGACTCGCCATTGTCGCCTTTGTAATGGCGACCGCGGTGGGGACGAACTTCGTGATCAATACGCAGTTGACCGAGATCTCCGATGCCTTCCCGTTCCTGGGCGTCGCCGTATGTCTTGCCATTCTCCTGCTGGCCCCACTTCGGAGGCCGAACTGGTCGGCCCTGCCCGCGACCCTGAAGGGCAGCCTCTTTCTGCTCTCTCTCGTTCTGGCCGCCTCGCTGATGCCGGTGTCGGCCCTTCCCGCGCCTTCGTGGCAGTCGACCATGGCCCTGGGCTTTGTGTCGGCGGTCTTCGACAACATCCCGCTCACCAAGCTGGCGCTGACCCAGGGCGGCTACGATTGGGGTGCTCTCGCCTACTCGGTGGGCTTTGGGGGCTCGATGGTCTGGTTCGGTTCCTCGGCCGGAGTGGCCATCTCAACCCTCTATCCCGAGGCGAAGTCGGTCGGTAACTGGCTGCGCGGCGGATGGCACGTCACCCTGGCATTCGTCCTCGGTTTCGCTGCCCTTCAACTCAGCATGGGCTGGCACCCGCCCGCGCCCCACAAGGCGCCATCCGCGGCCACCTTGCGCGTCGATACTCGACCCTATTGGCCTGAACGTGACCCAGCCTCCGGTATGAATAGGGGTCGACCCGGTCCGAACGGAGGTCTCGTACCGCGGCGGCGGGATGGCTCGGCCTCGTTTCCGGGATTGGTTCCGCCGCCGGCTCCCGGCACTATGATCGCCCTCTGTGGACTTCACACTCTCGTCCCGCACCCAGGACTATCTGAGCCGTGTCCGCGCCTTCATGCAGGAGCACGTGCTCCCCATCGAAGAGTCCTATTTTGGCAACCTGGCCGCTCGAAACCGTGGCGGCGACTGGACGCAATGGCGGATCTCGCCCGCCATCGAAAGTTTGAAGGCGGAGGCGAGGGCGGCGGGGCTGTGGAACCTGTTCCTGCCTGATCGCACGCTCGGGGCCGGCCTCTCGACCCTGGAGTACGCGCCCATAGCGGAGGAAACCGGCCACAGCCTGCTGGCCCCCGAGGTCTTCAATTGCAACGCGCCCGACACCGGCAACATGGAGGTGTTGTGGCATTGCGGCACGCCCGATCAGAAGGAAATCTGGTTGAAGCCTCTGCTCGACGGCAAGATTCGTTCGGCCTTCTGCATGAGCGAGCCCGACGTGGCCTCAAGCGATGCCACCAACATCGAGGCCACCATCGAAGAGGACGGCGATGATCTGGTGCTGAACGGCCGCAAGTGGTGGGCCACCGGCATCGGCCACCCGCGGTGCAAGCTGGCCATCTTCATGGGCGTGTCGGACCGGGACGCCGATCGTCATCACCGGCACAGCATGGTGCTGGTGCCGCTCCCCGCCGAGGGCGTCACCATCAAGCGCATGCTCACCTCTTTCGGCGAGTACGACGAGCCGTACGGCCACGGTGAGGTCTGGTTCGAAAACGCGCGGGTGCCAAAGGAGAACCTGATCCTCGGGAGCGGACGCGGCTTTGAGATCGCCCAGATGCGTCTCGGTCCCGGCCGCATCCATCACTGCATGCGCGCCATCGGCGCGGCCGAGCGGGCGCTGGCCCTCATGATCACCCGCGGCATCACTCGCGCCGCCTTCGGCAAGCCCATCATCAATCTGGGCGGCAACCGCGAACTCATCGCCGATCTGCGAATGGCCATCGACCAGGCGAGACTCCTCACTCTCTTCGCGGCCTGGAAGCTCGATGAGGCGGGGGCCCTGGGCGCCATGAAGGAGATCTCCGCCATCAAAGTGGTGGCCCCGAACGTCCTGCAGCGGGTGGTGGACGAGGCCATCCAGATGCATGGAGGCGCCGGTGTCTCTCACGATTTCCCCCTCACCGCCCTCTTCTCCGTGGCCCGCTCCCTGCGCATCGCAGATGGGCCGGATGCCGTCCATCGTGGGGTCATCGCCCGGCTGGAGCTCCGCAACTACAAGACCCTGATCGACGCGCAAAAGCGCGAAGACTGAGAAGTTCCTTGGCTTCGGTCCGGGCCGGAGAGGAACTGGACATCCCCAGCGTCGATGCCTGGCTGAAAACGCAAATTCCCGATCTCGCGGGCACACCCGAGGTCACGCAATACGCGGGCGGCGCATCGAACTGGACGTATCGTCTGCGCTACGACGCGCACGATCTGGTCCTCAGGCGGCCACCCAAAGGCACCAAGGCCAGATCCGCCCACGACATGGACCGCGAGTACCGGATCCAGGAGGCGCTCGCCCCCGCCTTCCCCCTGGTGCCGGAGATGGTGGCGTTCTGTGGCGATGTCTCGGTGATCGGCTGCGAGTTCTACGTGATGCGCAGGCTCGAGGGCCTGATCCTGAGGAAGAACCTGCCCGAGGGACTGACCCTCTCCCCCGTTCAGACCAGGAAGCTCTGTCTGAACGTCATCGACACCTTGATCGCACTGCATCGGGTCGACATCGCGACCGCGGGCCTCGGAGGTCTCGGCCGGGGTGCTGGATACGCGCGTCGCCAGATCGAGGGCTGGAGCGATCGCTACCGCAAGGCCCGCACCTGGAATGTGCCGCGCCTCACCCCGGTGATGAGCTGGCTGCAGGCCCACATTCCGGATGACGTCGCGGCCTGCGTGGTCCACAACGACTTCCGGTTCGACAACGTGGTTCTGGACCCGCAAGACCCGACCCGGGTGGTCGGAGTGCTGGACTGGGAGATGGCGACCCTGGGCGATCCCCTGATGGATCTCGGCAACGCCCTCGCCTACTGGGTCCAGGCGGACGACGACTTCTTCATCCGCTCGCTGCGCCGCCAGCCCACCCACCTTCCCGGGATGCTCACCCGCCGCGAAGTGGTCGCCTACTACGGCGAGAAGACGGGCCGGAGCCCGGGCCACTGGGCATTCTACGAAGCGTACGGACTCTTCCGGCTCGCCACCATCGCGCAGCAGATCTACCACCGCTACCAGCGCGGAGAGACGCGGAATCCGGCCTTCAGGAACTACTGGATGTTCGTCACCTATCTCGGCTGGCGCTCCGGGCGCGTGATCGGACGGTCCCGGACCTGACCCTTAAACCCCGCGGCGACGGATTTGATTCTGGGAGTCCGTGGTGAAAGGCCGCCGTCGCAGCGAGACGAGCCCGGCGCACTGCGGACTCTCACCACCGACTGCCCGTCGAACGACCCTGAACCGCGCGTGGAGGGAGAAGGACCTCGTCCCCACCCGTCAGGACTGAGTCAGGGGATCAGGCCGAGGGCCACTTCGATCGCCGTGTTCAGACCCAGGCCAAGAATGAGGATGGTCAGAACGGTTGAGGGAATCGGCCCCCATTTCGCTTCGACCCTGGCCATCAGGCCGCCCAGGCCCACGGCCACCGGCACCATCACGTAGTAGTGATGCTTGAGCAGAAAGTTGAAGAACAGATCCATGCCGCTCACGAAGAAAAGAATCCCCACCCAGGAGAGAAGCATGAGGCGAGGCCAGGAGCGCGGCAGGAACCACAGGCTCACCGCCCCGGCCAGGGGAATCCACATCGAGCCGTAGCTGTAGCTGAGCTTCGAGGGCTCGAGGAGCAGGCGCGCGAGGACCGGCGTCGTTTCCCTGGCCGCCCCGCCCAGCCCCGCGCCGCCCATGATCTTGGGCACCGACTGCAGCAGAAACGGGACCGTCCAGTGGATGTAGTACAGGACGAACGCGAACGCGCAGGCGGCGACCAGCATCGAGAAGATCGCGCGCGCCCGGGGCCCATGCGTCCGCGCCGAGACCAGAATCACGAAGACCAGCACCGCGCCGGTGAAGAGCAGAGCCGCGGTATAGGACAGGAAGCAGAAGGTAAAAAGAGCCACGGTGGCGGACCACACTCTGAAGCGGCTCAAATCGTCCACCTTGAACATCAACCAGGCCAAAACGAGGCTGGAGGTCCAGACTCCGAGAATGGTCATGAGGTGACCGAGGCCCAGAAGCTGAAAACCGGGCACCAGGCCCACGAAGAGCACGGCGGTGAAAGCGGCGGCGCGCGGAGAGAAGACCCGGGCGGCCACGAACCAGGCGACCAGCACCAGGGATGCGAACAACATGGCCAGCAGAACCTTCTCCGAGAAATAGAACCAGGCTCTGGGCAGGGCGGCGAGGGGCGACACCAGGGTCTGATAGAGAGCCGGATGAGGCATCACTATCTTTCCCCACTGCGCCTGCTCGCTCAGCATGCTGCCCGGGTAGGGCAGGTAGTAGATAAGGAACCGGCCCTTCCAGATCTCCTCGGCGATGGACGAATGGAACACGAAGTGCCCGCCTCGGTAGTAGGGAAACGCGGTGGCGGTGAGCCACGCCGCGAAGCCCGACATCGCTGAACCGATGGCCACCGGTCCGGGCAAAAGCCCGTCGGCCCGACCGTCGCCAAGGACACTCACCACGCCTTTGAGGGCCACGCCCAGAAAAGCCCCGGCCAGAACGATTCCGAAGAAGTGGCCGGTGAACGGGATGGCGGCCAGGGGTTCGGCCACCAGGGCGCTGGTCGAGCCCACGAGGACCAGCACCGCGGCCACCAGACCGGTGCGTTTCGACAGGCCGGCCGAACCGAACGCGAGAAGGGCGAGGAGTGCAGAAAGGATCAGGAGCGTCATCACGCGCAAAGAAGGCCGCGCCGCGCCGCGCTCGATCGTGATTCGATCGACGCGCAGGGAATCGGAGCCCTCCGGGAACTCGATCCGCAGACCCGATCTCCAACCGAAAGGCGAGGGCGCCGAACTCGCGCCTTCGGTCCACTTCGTCTCCCGAAGCGCCATGACCATCTCGCGATCGCCGGCGCGCACGACGGTGACATCGCGGGGCGCACCGTAAAGAGCAGCGGCCGCGGTGATCTTCCAGGGCGCGCCGCCGCCGAAGTCCCTCAGATCCAGGCTCGCCCCTCGCAAGACCCGCCGGGAGGTCGGGCCGCCCTTGCCCTCGAAGGCGCCCAATCCGTGCGCCACCGCCACTTCGCGGCCCGAGCCGAGATCGATATCGATGCGCGAGGGCGCGCGATAGGCGAGGACTACCAGGACGGCGCCGAACAGGATCAACGCCACCACCTGAACGTCACGCAGTCGAGCCCACCCCTCGGCCAGAGCCTTAGCCGAAGCGGCCAGAACCGCAACCACAAAACGCGTGAAGCGAGGCATCGAGCGGGCCAGGAGGGCAACCACGCCCAGGACCACAACCGCAGGTCCGGTCCAGACCGCGGCGACAGGGCGCGCCCAGGCGAAGAGGGCGGAGAGAATCACCATGGAGGCAAGGGCCACGCTCTCGGCCGTTCGCCCCGCGATCCCAGCCTGGCCGAGGATGAAGACGATCAGGATCGCGAGGGCGACACCCAGGACGAGGGGTCGCAGCGGAGGCACCCGCGGACCACGCCCCAGGGGCACGAGCCGCGCCTCTTCCACCCGCACTCCCAGTTTTCTGGCATCTGCGGGGCCGGGATCGAAGGTGCTCGACTGAAGGGTGAGGACCAGATCCGAACTCCAGATGCCCGGGGTGATGGTTTCGAGAGAAACGGTCTGCGCCCCGGGACCGAGCTGAACCGTGACCGCAGTGGCGCCCGCCCTGAGCGTGAGTTCCGCCGGAGGCTCGCCGGGCGGCCTCCAGCCCGAGAGAAGCAGCTCGACCCGGACCGGGATGAAAGCACCCGGCTCCTTGAAGACGACCTCGCTTCTGGATCCGCTCCAGCGCAAACCATCCTCGGGCGGGAAGAAATCGTGAAAGGTGGCGTGAGAGATCAGAGGATCAGCCGCGCCCAGGACCATGGGGCCCTGGGTCTGAAAGGCCGCGCCGGTCAGAAGGAACGCGGCCAGCGGGAGCCGGATCCTCACGTCGTCGACCCGGTGGATCGGGCCGGTCCGCTCGCTTGAAGACGCAGATGGAACCACATGTGCACGAGCGAGATCACGGTTCGGGGCACGTCGCTCGGGCGCACCGTGGAACGTCCCGCGGTTCGGGGATAGTGCTTCACCCCCCTTTGCACGTATCGATAGCCGCCGCGATGGATGCGGGCCACGATCTCGGTGTCGATGAAGAAGTCCCGCGACTCGAGGGGCAGGCCGCGGATGAGGTCGCCTTCAAAAAGCTTGAACGAGCAGTTGAGGTCGCGGACGCGCATGCCGAAGGCCAGGGAGGAGAGTTGATTGAAGCCGCCGGAAACGAACCTGCGCAACCACGGATCCTGACGATCCAGCCGGTATCCGAGCACGACATCGTGATCCTTCATGAGGGGGACCACGTCCTTGAGCTCGCCGAGATCGAATTGATTATCGGAGTCCGTATAGAACACCCAGCGGCCGCGAGACGCGCGGAAACCGTCACGAAGGGCCACTCCATAGCCAAGGTTCACCGGATGATCGATAACGCGCAAGGTGTCGCCCATCTGGGCCGCGAGGCCGGCCAGGATCTGCCCGGTGGCGTCGCGGCTGCCATCGTTGACGACGATGATCTCGTAGTCGGGCGTGGCTCTGAGGGCGCCGGACGCCGCTTCCTGCACCGCTCGTGCGATGTTGCCTTCTTCGTTGTAGGCAGGTAGAACTATCGAGAGGGCGGGGATCGCCGGACCGTTCGCGGTTTTCGTTGATTCCATAGACGCATCGCGGCCCCCGGGGGGGAAACGCATCCCCCATCCCAGATCTTCAATCCTCGGGCCGGCGGCGAAGTTTACTTGGGGCCCGAGTGATTCTGGAGGCTAACCGTCCGTGAGCTGCTTCATCGCGAGCAAGATGCGAGACCACTCACGGGCGACCTCGAGCGGCACCACGTGCATGCAAACTGAGTCGACGGTCACGTCCGAGAGCGCAATCCAGGTGTTGATGATGCACGGCGCGTCCTTGCGGCGGTTGTCCTCGTACGTGCCTCGATGAGGCTTCCAGGCCGGGAAAGAACGACTCGCGATCCAGCTTGGCGAACCGCGAGAAAACGCCTTCTTTCATGATCCTGGCGCTGCGGGCCCCTGGCTGATGCCGCGGCCACCTATCCACAGCAGGGCGGCGGGCGCTTCGTCACTTCGTCACTGCGTATCCGTCGCCATAGAACTTGCTGGTGGTCCGGGTGTGGAATTCGATCGCCTTCATCGGGGGGTACCTTGGATTCTCGAGGCCCGGCAGCACTTCGAGCATCTCGTCCTCCCAGACGTACACCGCCATCGGGAAGGAGACGCGGGCCGTGCCCAGGCGGGCCGGGTCACGCGGCTTGCTGACCCGGTGGGTGGTGGACGGGAAAATGTCGTTGCTGAGGCGCTGCATGTAGTCGCCGGTATTGAGGACGATCGTTCCCGGCGGCGCATCGACGCGCACCCATTTCATGTTCGTCCGGTTCAGGAGTTGCAGGCCCTCGACGCGCGGGGCGGGCAGAAACGTGAACATGTCCACGTCCTCGTGGCCCAGCAGGCGCCCGGCGCCCGATGCGTCGTCGTCCCTGGACATGGGCGGATAGTAGTTGAGGCGCAGGCCGAAGTTAGTGCGGGTCAGCTTCCGGTCGTAAAGGTGAGGATCGCAGCCGAGGTGGGCGAGCAGGCTCTGCATCACGGGCAGGATCAGTCGTTCGTGGCCTTGACAGAGGGCGCGGAAGAAGGGCTCGTGCGCGGGCCGGGGCCAGAAGTCCTGAACCCGCACCGGCTGGTCTCCGAGGTCGAAGGCGCGCCGGCAGAACACCCACCCTTCGACCAGGTCCGGGTGGATGTCGCTGGTCTCCCGGATCGGGAAGTAGCCCTGGTTCACGGATCCGAAGCGCGCCGCGCGGAAGCGCAGCTTCTCGGCCAGGGTCACGTTGGTGAACATCTCGGTCACGCGGCTTTCCGCTTCCTCGTATCGACTGACGTCGATGCCGTGGCCTTCGAGGATCGCAAAGCCGATGCCGTGCAAAGCCTCGCCCAGCTCCTGCGCGAAGGCCCGCCGATCGTCCGCGTTTCCGCGCAGGAAGCGGCCGATGTCACAGGTGGTGATCCGGTACTCGTCGTCGAACGCCTCAAGAGCGCCCTCGGCCAGGCGATACGACTGCGGTTTCTTCACCTGGTCGTAGCCGATGTATTCCTGGTTGGTGGCCGTGACGCCGTGCGCCTGCTTGGTGCCCATGGCTCAGGATAGCGCGTCCTCCCGGGCGTGCCGCGGAGCGGTCGGAGCCGGGGCTCGATTTACAGGAGAAAGCTTCCCAGGAGCCCGTGGCGAAGGTCCGGTCGCGTCGCAGGCGAGAGATTTTTCGTCAGATCAAGGGGCTGGGCCGAAGGAATACCGGGAGTATTTCGAGGTTCAGCAACGCAGAGCTCTGCGGAAAAGATCCGCCTCCGACGCGACCGGACCTTCACCGCGGGCTCCTAGGAGCGCACCTTCGACAGGCGATAGCCGATGGCCAGGAGGGCGAGCCAAGGACCTCCGGCCAGCCAGGTCGACCTCAGCCCGGGCGCCCACCATGTGGACAACAAAATCGCGCCCACCAGACCGGCTCCCGCACAAGACCCCAAGGGCACGACCGGCGCGCGGTAGGCGATGTGGGTCACGAAGATCATGAGCCAGACGAACAGGGCGCCGAAAAGCGCCACCCCAAAGAACCAGACGTAGGCCGAGTCGGGCCAGAAGGCCCGGACGAGCACCGCAACGCCAAGGCCGAGGCTGGAAACAAAGAGCGCATTCACCGGCGCCCCGCTGAGAGTCACCACCCCAAGCGCGGGGGACACGAAACCGGCTCTCGCCAGCGAGAACAGGGTCCGGGAGATCAGGTAGAGGTTCGCGTTCGAACTCGAAAGCGCGGCGCTCAGGACGACGAAGTTCATCACCCCGGCGGCTCCGGGGATGCCCAGACCCAACATCACGCGCACGAAGGGACTCTCGCCCACCCCCAGTTGATTCCATGGGGTCAGGGCGGTTAGCAGGACGATGGTCACGATGTAGATGGCCGACAGGCCGAACACCATGCGTCGCATGGCTCGGGGAATGGTGCGGGCGGGATCGGAGGCCTCGCCGGAAGTCACCCCCACGATCTCGACCCCGATGAACGAGTAGATCGCGAAGCAGCAGCCGAGCCACACCCCGCTGATCCCGAAGGGCGCGAAGCCCCCATGTTCGGTGAGGTTTCGCAGTCCGATGGCAGGCTCCCCGGTCAGGCCGAACACCACCAGCATGGCGAGTCCGGCAAAAACCAGCAGAGCGACGACCTTGATCATGACCAGCCAGTACTCGAGGGCGCCCAATCGGCCGACCGCCCAGGTGTTGGCGTAAAGGAGGAGAGCCGAGAAGCCGAGCACCCACGCCGCACCGGGCACGCTGGGAAACCAGTAACCCATGTAAATCGAGGCCGCGACCAGCTGGGCTCCGGTAGCGACCACCTGCATCAGCCAGTAGCTGACCCGGACCGCATACCCGGCGAAGGGCGAGAGATACAGGGCGGCATAGACGCCGAATGCCCCCGCGGTGGGGTGAGCCACCGCCATCTCGGTCAAGGCGCGTCCGAGGAGCAGCGAAAGGACGGCCACGATCACGTAGGAGACGACCACCGCGGGCCCGGCCACGTTGACCGACAGGCCGCTGGCCAGAAACAGCCCGGTCCCGATCGCCCCGCCCAGGGCCATCGTCGTCTGTTGGGCCGACGATAGCTGTCGCGCGAGCCCCTGCTCCTTGCGGAGTTCACTAGGTTGATCGTCGAGGGTCACGCAAGAGACTCCGGTACGGTGCGGACTTGATCCACGGACCACCTCCAGGGGAGGGCGGAGTGTACCAGCCGCGCTTACCCGGCCGTCGATCTCCAATAGACGAAGCTGGCGGCTATCGAAAGGATGGCTCCGGCCTTGAGGCAGGTCATCGCGGCGCTCCAGTTCAGCCTGTACCGCCCCAACATCTGGCGGCGGGTCGCTCCGTCTCCCCCGACCCGTTTCGACGCGAAGTAGTAGTAGCCGCACGCCAACGACGTGATCAGCGCGCTCAGGCCGAGCACCGAAAACCGGCTCCACGGGTCGAGACCGACCAACCAATTCTGTTCCCTGATCTGCTGCCAGAAATAGATGGGACCGGCAATGACCAGAAGGTTCAGGGTCACCGCGAAGGTGGCTGCGGCCTGCGCCCTGCGTATCAGTTCATCCTCCTCGTGCTGGCTCATGGGCACACAAGCCCATTCTGAGACGAGGTTGTCCCAGGTTCCATTCGCGATCGAACGCAAAGATTTGACCACCGCCGCCCAGCACCGGGAATCGGACCAGTAGCCCGGATGGGTGCCGTCTCCGAGGCTTGTCTCGGCAAACCGGCTGCTGCCGGATACGGTGAGGCCACGACCGATCGAGTCGGCATCCCGCCAGAGATTGATCCATGAGGCGGCGAGGTTCCTCTCCTCAAACTCTCTCAGCAACTGCTCGGGACTGCGGATACGGTCAGGAAAAAACCAATGCATCAATCGCAGCGGCGAGCCCATGGTGACGATGCCAAGTCGGCGGCCGATACCGTTCTCGCCGCGCAGGCGCAGCAAGGTATGGGTTACCAGGACCGTTCCCAGGCTATGTCCTACCAGGAGGATGCGGGCGTGGGGAGCCAGACGCGCCACCTCACGGATGATCCCAAGAAGGGTCTCCTCCGCCTTCTCACGATGCTTTGGGCTCCCCACGTACCCGACGACGTCCCCGACAAAATCGAGGACCATCAGCAGCTTCTTCGCAACCCATCCGAGCAGGAAAATGCCGATGATCAGGGCCGGCGCTCGCCACCAGGCGTAGCCCGCCCTGTCCGCCTCGGCTCGCGCGTACGTAAGCTGGACGATCAGCAGGAAGCCCGCGGCCGCGATGCCGGGGGCGAGGAACGCATAAAGGATGGCGATGATCGTCGTAAGCGCACGCGGCAGAAGTCCGGTGGCGGCCACGATGCAACGAAGCGCGTTGACGCTCGAGGGCAGCAGGAGAAACACGGCGTTGAAGAACCGTTCTTGAGCCCGCTCTCCGCCGTAAAGGTCCGCTTCTTTTGCCGCGCGCACGCGAAGCCGGCTCCACACCACCGGCAAAAGAAAGTGGATCTTCCCCGCCGCGCTGATCCGCAGCGCAGGCGACGGTTCCAGCGGACCAGGGGCCGGCGACAAACCGGCGATGGTGACATCCTCCACGCTCAGGGGTTCTTCCCCCATTGCCGCAGCGCCGAGGCGCGCCTGGACGAGAATTTCGCGCAGGCTATGATCTCCAACTCCGTGCACGACGATGGCGACCGTGGCGGCATCGCCCAGGGAAGTCACTCGCATCGCCAAGTCCTCTTGGTGTCCGTACACGGAGCCGAAGGTCATCGAGTACCCATGACTCTACAGGCCAGGCCGGCCGAAATCGCTCTTTCGGCTTTTTCTCGTGCCGCCCTAATGGTGGATTCCGGCCACCGTTACACTCGCGGCCATGAAAGCCTCAACCCAAGCTTGGCTCACCGTCTTCTGTGCGCTCCCTCTACCGGCGGCCGCGCAGTCGCAGGTCACCCTCGACTTCCCGGCCCTGGCGCAGCGCATGGTCAAGCAGCTCGACCTGAAGCCGGGCGAGAAGGTGCTCTCGCTGGCGCACCCCGGCCTGTTCGAAGCGCTCGTCCCGCACCTGCGCTACGAGGTGATGAAAGCGGGGGGAGTGGACCTGGGCGTGATCGAGGTAATGGCGGAGCCCGTGCCCGCGGCCTGGGACCTGTCATTGATCAAGAAGGCGAACGCCGCTTCGCGAGAGGCCTATCGCAGGATGCTCCACGATGTGGACGCCGCGGTGATGCTGCCCGGCGCCACGCCAAGCCATCCCGCCTACGCCGCGCTGCAGGACGGACTCAAGGAGGGCCGGGGCCGCACCGTGCACTTCCACTGGGTGGAGAACGGCAGCGCCTACGCCCTCCCGGGCCAGCCCCTTCCCTCGCGGCCTTCGATCGACGCGCTCTATCAACGCGCGGTGCTGGAGTCGGACTGCGCCGCCATCGGCGCCGCCCAAAGGAAGTTCGAGGAAGCGCTCCGCGTCGGCGAGGTGCGGGTCACCACCTCGGCCGGCACTGACCTGCGCTTCCGGATCGGAAACCGCCCGGTTAACAAACAGGACGGCGACGCCTCGGCGGCACGCGCGGCGAAGGGCGTGATCCTGATCGACCGCGAGATCGAGCTTCCCTGCGGCGCGGTCCGCGTGGCGCCGCTCGAGGAGAGCGTCCAGGGCACGATCGCGTTTCCGCCATCGCAGTGGAACGCCCGGCCGGTGGAGGGACTGAAGCTCCGCTTCGAGAAGGGCCGCGTGGTTGCCGTCCAGGCCGCCCTGGGACAAGACGCCGCGGAAGCCGAGATCGAACGCGCGGGCGAGGCCGGGCGCAACTTCCGCGAACTGGCGCTCGGCTTCAACCCGCTGCTCGCGGTTCCGGAGGAGTCGCCCTGGATTCCCTACTATGGCTATGGCGCCGGCGTGGTGCGGCTCTCGCTCGGCGACAACACGGAGCTGGGCGGCAGGGTGGGCGGCGGCTACGTGCGCTGGAACTTCTTCGCCGACGCAACCGTGCGTGTCGGCGAGACCGTGTTCGTCGAGAAGGGCAAGCTCCTCGCGCGCTAGCCCGGGATCAAGGCCTCAGGTTCTGGACGCAAGCGCGCGTTCAATCACGGCCGAGCCGGGAGGGCGGCGAGCACTTTCCCGATGAACTCGTTGAGCGGCGGCCCATTGGCGATCCACCGCACCACCACCACGAGATCGTTCTCCCAGTCGAGGTAGACGATGTTCTGGCCGTTGCCCCGGAAGGTGACACTCGATTCCGGGGCCGCGGGCAGCGGCTTTCGCGCGGTGTTGAGGAACCAGTTCGCGTATCCGTACTCGGGGTTGGCCGGGCCGGGCGTCCGCGCCATGGCCATCCACTTCTCCGGGACGATCTGCCGGTCCTTCCACCTTCCGCCGCGAAGGAACAGGTAACCGAACCGCGCCATGTCCATGGCGCTGATGAACATGCCGCCGCCCCAATGCCCGCCACCGCTGACCGACTGCATCTTCACTCCGTCGAGTTCGACCCAGGAGTTCTCGTACCCGTACCACCGCCAGGTGCTGGACGCGCCGATGGGGTTCATCACTTCCTCACGCAGGACGTCGGGCAGCGGCCGCCGCCACACCTGCAGCGCGGCCAGGGCGAGGACGTTCACGCGGACATCGTTGTATTTGTACCGCTCGCCCGGCTCGTGGAGTGTGCGAGTCGACCACTCGGAGGGCTTGCCCTCGGGGCGGTCGGCCCAGTCGGGCTTGCCCCATAACGTTCCCTGCCAATCGCTGGTCTGGCGCAACAGGTGGTCCCAGGTGATGGGCTGATTGTGCGGGGCCTCGAAGAGATCGACGAACGGAGGCATGTAGCCGCGGACCCGCTCGTTCACATCCCGGATCAGACCGTCGCGCCACGCAAGCCCCACCACCGTGCTCAGGAAGGTCTTGGTCACACTGTGGGTCATTTCGACATGGGTGATACCCCCCCATTCGGCCACCACGTTCCCCTTGTAGATCACCAGGCCGCTCATCGGTCCCCGTTCGCTCATGGGACCAACGATGGCGTCGTACGGCTCGGAATCGCCGAATGACTGAGCCTGGCCGATGGCCTGGTCCCGCGGGGCCCGGTTCTCGTTGGCCTGGGCATATGCAACGGCCGCACCGAGCGCGCCTGGGTCGAGCCCCGTCTGTTCGGGGGTCCGTCGCTGCCATTCGCCGCGGGGCGGAAAATAGAGGCCTTCGGGTTGGGTTCGGGGCTGCGCATCGGCGCCAAGCGAAGCGCTCAGGGTCAGTAGCGCGGCCAGTCCTCTTTGGGCGAGACTCAGTTTCATCGCGGCTCCTCAGCTGCTGGGATCGATCACCTGAGTATGACCGACTCTTAAGGCGGCAGTGCCTGGGGACGCGAGGGTGTTGTCCCAAGGACGAGGGTGTTGTCCCAAGGAGACGGAGCGCCGGTTCGGGCCGCAACAGTTCGGGCCGCAACGCTCGCGCGGGGCCGCGAGGGTCAGGCTACAATCGACGCCACCCGAGGAGAACGAATGGCCCAGATCACCCTCACTGTCAACGGCAAGGCCCACGCGGTCGACGTGGACCCACAGACCCCGCTGCTCTGGGTGCTGCGCGACACCCTGGGCATGACGGGCACGAAGTACGGCTGCGGCATCGCCCAGTGCGGCGCCTGCACCGTGCATCTGGATGGCGAGCCGACCCGCTCGTGCGCCACCGTGGTAGAGGACGTGAGGGGCCGGAGCATCACCACCATCGAAGGCCTGTCGGCGGACCGCACGCATCCCGTGCAGGTCGCCTGGATCGCCGAGCAGGTGCCCCAGTGCGGCTACTGCCAGTCCGGCATGCTGATGACCGCGGCTGAACTGCTGAAACGCAAGCCCAAGCCGACCGATGCCGACATCGACGCCGCCATCGGCGGCCACATCTGCCGGTGCGGAACCTACCCACGAATCCGCAAGGCCATCAAGAGCGCCGCCGCACACCCATCCAGGCCGGCCGCGGGCGGAGGTGCGAAGTGAGCGCCCCCAGAATGCGTGCCCCCAAAAGCCGTGACCGCCGTGATTTCCTGAAGTCGGGCGCCACCGGCGCCGCCGCCCTCGTCATCGGGTTCCACTGGTCGTCCGATGGGTGGAGCCAGGAGGCGCAGGAACGCAAGCCCATAAACCCCTTCGACGCCTGGGTGCGGATCGAGTCCGACGGAAGAGTGCGCCTGATCCTGGCCAAATCGGAGATGGGCCAGGGCGTCACCACCAGCCTGCCCATGATCCTGGCCGAGGAGCTTGCCGTCGACTGGAAGCAGGTCAGCATCGAACAGGCGCCCACCAACCCGAGCGTTTACGACCTCGGAACCGGCGGCAGCTCCAGCGTGCGCACCTCCTGGCTACCGCTCCGTCAGGCCGGGGCCGCGGCCCGCGCCATGCTGGTGCAGGCGGCGGCCAACCGCTGGGCGGTGAACGCGAATACCTGCCGCGCCGAGCAGGGCGCGGTGGTCCACGGCCCCCGAACGAAGCGGCTTCCCTATGGCGATCTCGTCGCCGCGGCTTCGAAGCTCCCCGTGCCCGACCTCACCAAGGTGACCCTCCTCAATCCCGCCGAGTTCCGCCTCGTGGGCACCGATATCCCTCGCGCCGACATCCCGGGCAAGGTGGACGGCAGCGGCGTGTTCGGTATGGATGTGCGGGTTCCGGGCATGCTCTACGCCGTGGTCGCCCGGTGCCCGGTGTTCGGCGGCCGGGTCAAGCGTTTCGACGCCACGAAGGCGAAGGCGGTGAGGGGCGTGAAGCAGGTGGTCGAGATCCCAGCCGTTCCCGAGGCTCACACCGCGGGCGGTATCGCGGTGGTGGCCGACAGCACGTGGGCGGCCATGCGCGGACGGGACGCCCTGGAGATCGAGTGGGACGAAGGCGAGCACGCCCAGGAAAGCAGCGCCACCCTGCGAAAGCAGTTCGACGAGCTGGTCAGCCGGCCGGGCGGCACCCTCGTGCGCCATGACGGCGACGCCGAAGAAGCACTCGGCCAGGCGAGCCAGCGGATCGAGGCCACCTATGAGGTGCCTTTCCAGAACCATTCGCCGATGGAGCCGATGAACGCCACCGTGCACGTGCGCCAGGACGACGCTGAGGCCTGGCTTCCGAGCCAGGGGCCGCAGTGGGGCCAGGACGCGATTGCGAAGATCGCCGGCCTGCCCGCGGACAAAGTGGTCGTCCACACCACCTTGATGGGGGGCGGCTTCGGGCGGCGCTATCACGCCGACTTCGCGGCCGAGGCCGCGCAGATATCGAAGGCCGCGGACGCCCCGGTCAAACTTGTCTTCACCCGCGAGGACGACACCCAGCACGGCTTCTACCGCCCGGCCTCGCTTCACAAGCTGAGCGGTGCTTTGGACGCGAAGGGCCAGCCCACCGCCTGGCTCCACCGCATGAGTTCGGTTTCGATCGACGGCTACTGGACGCCGCCGGACAAGGCCAAGCCCGCGAGCAGCGAGGTGGGAGGTGCGGCCAACCTCGGCTACGCCATTCCCAACCTGCGCATGGAGTACTCGCCCGCGAAGTCGGGAGTGCCGGTGATGTGGTGGCGTTCGGTCGAACACTCGACCAACGGCTTCGTCACCGAATGCTTCCTCGATGAGCTGGCCGCGGCGGGCAAGGTCGATCCTCTCGAGCTGCGCCTGCGCCTGCTCGCCGAGCCGCGCAAGGTCCGGATTCCGCCCGAAAACGAATCCACCCTCGACACCAGCCGCCTCCGCGCCGTGGTGGAGCTGGCCGCGGCCAAAGCAGGCTGGGGCAAGCCGCTGCCCGCGGGGCGTGGCCGCGGGATCGCCTGCCACTTCTCCTTCGAGACCTACGTCGCCGAGGTGGCCGAGGTCACGGTGACCAAGGGCGTGGTCAGGGTGGATCGGGTGGTGGCCGCGGTCGACTGCGGCCGGGTCATCAACCCCGACGGAGCCCGCGCCCAGATCGAGGGCGGGATCGTCTACGGCCTCACCGCCGCCCTCAAGAGCGCCATCACCATCGACCGCGGCCGCGTTCAGCAGGGCAACTTCGACGACTACGAGATGCTGCGGATCGAGGAGGCCCCGGTGATCGAGGTTCACTTCGTCCCGAGCGACGCGGCGCCCACGGGCACGGGCGAGCCCGGACTCCCCCCCACGGCCCCGGCGGTCATGAACGCCGTCTTCGCGGCCACCGGACGAAGGCTGCGGCGCTTGCCCATCACGGTCGAGGATCTCGCCTAGCAAAGGCCAAGGCTACGCCTTCGTTCCCTCCAGGAACGGATTGACCACTCGCACCGAGCCGTACACGCGGCCGTGCCGGAAGTCTTCGGAATACAAGACGTGACAGGCGAAGTGATCGGCGTACGCCCACAGGTGGGCGTCGAACCATGAGAAGCCGTAGGCGGCGACACCTCTGAGCGCGGTTCGAATCAGCGCCGCGTCCGGGTAGAGGATCTCGAAGGTCAGCACCATCGACTCGACCTCCTCCCGCGCTTCGGCGGGCGAGAGGAGCGGCCCAAATCGGGGAAGCGGCCTTGTGGTGGCGGCCACGAACTCGACCAGCGCCCCCTCGCCCTCTCCTGCTTCTCCGGCACTCTTGGATCGAAGCGATAGACGAGGATGTTGGTGTCAACGAGCGCGGGCACGGTCGTAGCGTTCCTCGCGCGTCCACCCTCGGTCGGTCTGGCTCGTGGCCACACCCGTCTTTGTCTTTCGACGGGGGGTCGCGGACGCGAGTCGGTACCGGCGATTCCGAACCGCCTGGCGCGAAGAGGCCGCGTCGAAGAGCGCCTGCCTGTCGGCCATCGACAGTCCCGACGATTGAACCAGGCCGGGTTCACGCGCGACGAGGACACGGATCGAATCGCCGGCGGGCTCGAACACCACGTGCGACCCCGGGCCCACGCCGTAGCGATCGGCGATCGCCTTGGGCAGGGTTACCTGCAGCTTGCTGGTCACTTTCGACATGTCCTTACTTTGGCAAGGATTCATCCTTGCTCAATCGTCCATCCAGGGTTCGGGCGGAAGCTGCTCGAGCATGGGCATCACTGACCCGGGCTCTCCCCGGCGGACGGGTCCATGCCAAGACGCTCACGCATCCGCATCCGGAACCGCGCCTTGTCCTCCGCCTTCCAACGGGCGTGACCCATGGCGCGCCCTCCGGATCCCCCGAAAAGAATCCGGCACAGGGCCAGAAGCCCGAGCGCCTGCCAGAAGGTGACCTGCGGCCAGCCAAAGAGCGGCGGCAGCAGCCAGTTCCACAGCAGTTGCACGACCGCACCGCCAATGGCGATGAACAACCCGAATCCGCCGATCACCAGCGGAGCCAGGAGGATCCATTTCCTTCTCATCTTCAGTACCTCATCCTTTCGTCAATTCGTCGTAAGTGCTCTGCAGTCGCTGACGCAAACGCAGCACCGCGTAGCGCTTGCGCGAAAGCAGCGTGTTCATGCTCAGGCCGGTCTCCGCGGCCATCTCCTTGAAGCTGCGCCCTTCGATCTCATGGGCCAGGAACACCGCGCGCTGTTCCTCCGGCAACTCCGTGACCGCCCGCTCGAGTTCATCGAGGAGCACGCTCATGGCATAGAGCGCCTCGGGGCCGGCATCGGGCGAGGGCAACAGATCTTCCAACCGCAACCCTTCCTCATCCTCCGCCCCGGGCGCGCCCTCACCAAAGCGCGCCGGCCTCTTCTTGCGGAAGAGGTCGGTGATGCGATTGCGGGCCACCCGAAACAGCCAGCCGGTGACGTGCTCGATCGGCATCAACAACCGATTGGCCTCCACCAGCTCGTAGAAGACCTCCTGCAGAATGTCCTCGGCATCTCGCGGGTCGCTCACGCGTCGGCGGATGAAGTTGCGAAGCCGGGACTGCTCCCGCTCGACCACCTCGGAAATACGCCGGTCCTGTTCGAGTGCCATCCGCTTCGGGCTCACCGCGTCGTTCATCCACGGGTGTAGACGAATGAGGGGCGCGGATATTGTAGGGCCGCTGAACCGGGGGGCGCTCCTGCGCTCCTCCGGTAAGGTGGAGAGCAGCGGGTGCCCCGGCTACTCGTTGCGCGGCGCGATCACCGGCCAACCCGGACCGGGCGACGCCCGGGGAGCCACCAGGAGAGCAGGACAATGGCGATGAGGGCCGAGGTCACCCTGACGATGACGGCGACACTATCAGTCTGCATTCCCAGGAGGCCGACCCGGCGGAGCGGAGTGCGCCGTGCGTGCTTCGATCAGCGCGACAGTTCACGCCCGAGCGCCGCCCGGACGGCGTTCGCGGCTTTGAGGGTGTCTTTGACCACTTGCGTGGGAAGATCCCGATGCTTGAGCTTCGGCCCGGCGCCGCCTTCGGCGCCGGTGAGGGACAGGCCGCCTCCATCATGGTCGCGCAGCGTTCCCTCGGGAATGTTCTGCGAGAAGCTCCCGCCCAGTGCGGTCCATTGCTGCACGAACCACCAGGCGTGCGGCACCGGGATCAGCACGAGCTTCTTGTTCTTTCCCTTCTTGAACTCCAGCACGAAGCCGGCGAGGTCACTGACGCTGATGTTCTTGACCTCGTCGAACGGGGCCTCGACCTTCAGTTTGCAGCCGACCTCGTCCGGGATGCCTTCCCACTGGACCAACCGCTTGCGCGAATCGATGCGCAGGATTCCGCCATCCGGGCGGTTCTTCTCCTCGTGGGCGAGCTTCAACTCCAGCACGCCCTCGTCCTCGCTCATCCATTGGGCTGAACTCGACTGGGCGGCGGCAACCTGGGCCCGAACCACTCCAGGGAGCACGGGGCCGACCAGGACCGCCATCAGTAACCCAGCCAAAGTTCTCACCGGTCTCCCTCCAGCATTGGGGCGCCGCACGGGCTTTCTCGGAGCGTGAGGACGGCTCTCAGCGTGAAGCCCTGGGGTCCTGACCAGGTGGCGGACGGCATAGAGAAGATCGGTGATCATTTTGGGCCTTCGACGGTTGGGCGGAATGGCGTTGGCCGGGCTGCGGTCATCGGGAGCAAGAACCGAACCAGGCGTTCTTGGCGGAAATCCCCCTAAACACCCTGTGGTTCAACGCCACGATGTTCGCGGGTGGGACGGATGCGTTCGGAGGTGGGAACGCGATGGCCGGTTCGAGGAGCGTTCAAGGCCAGTCCCAGCCTTGCGCGGTTCATGTCTCAGTGGTCGAAGCGCGGAATCTCCCGACCATCCATCCAGTCCAGGAGCACGCGGGAGGCGGCTTCGGAGAAGCGACGGTATCCGTCGTCGGTGGGGTAGCCGATGTGCGGTTGCAGGACCACGTTCTGGAGCTTGGTCAGGGGGTGGCCGGGCGGCAGCGGCTCCTGATCGAAGACGTCGAGCCCGGCGCCGGCGAGGCGTCGCTCCCCTAGGGCCGCGATCAGCGCTCGTTCATCCAAGATGGGACCCCGCGCGGTGTTGATCAGGTAGGCGGTGGGTTTCATCAGGGCCAGACGCCGCGCATTCAGCAGGCCGCGTGATGCGGGGGTCAGCGACGCGTGAATCGATACGACGTCGGACTCCGCGAGCAGGTCGTCCAGGTCGCGGCGTTCGGCTCCCGCCTCCTTCGCGGCCGCGTCGCTGAGGCGTGGGCTCCAGCCGAGCACCCTCATGCCAAAGACGCTGGCAATGCGCGCGACCTGGCGACCGACCTGGCCGAGGCCGACGATGCCCAGGGTCTTGCCGTGCAGCACCGGCGTCGAGGGCGTGGTCCACTCCCCGCGGCGCACCGCGGCATCGTTCGCCGGAATCCGGCGCATCACCGCGATGGCGAGCCCGATGGCGAGTTCAGCCGCGCCGATCGAACCGCCCGCGGAGGCCTTGGCCACCACGATGCCCAACTCGTCCGCGGCCGCGAGGTCGATGTGGCTGGCGTGATTTCCCGTCTGCACGATGACGCGCACGTCGCTCAGTTGAGCGAGCAGCTCGCGGGTGAAGCGCGTGCGTTCGCGGTTGGCGATCAGCGCCTCGAAGCCGCGCAGGGCCGAGGGTCCGGAAAACGGGGCGGTGAAGATCCGGACGTCGGCGGCCTGGCCGAGGCGCTCGCGCAGGCGTCGCACCCCTTCCGTCGATTCCCACGCCCTATGGATGTCGTCGAGGATGGCGACTTGCATGGCTGATCCTCTTTCCTCCTGGTCGCGGCGCGCGTCGACCCTTCTAGCCGAAAAGGATCCAGCAGAGCAAGGCGCCCACCAACGACATCGAAAATCCCCACGCGAGCAGGCCGTTGAACAGCTTGCGCACGTCGGTGCCGGGGGCGGCGCCCGCGATGTACAGGGCGCCCACGGTGGAGAGCGAAGACAGATCCACCAGGCTCGATCCCACGTTCATGGACCAGGCGATCTTCAAAGGATCGATGCCGCCGAGCCGCTGGGCCAGGTCCGGCACCATGGGCAGGAAGGCCGGCAGCACCACTCCGGAGGTGCTGCTGTAAACCGACACCACGCCGGTGCCGAAGGCCACCACCGCCTCCACCGTCCCCGGGGTGGACACGTGGGCGATGAAGCTGGTGATCAGGTCGAGGCCTTCGACCTTCTGCATCAGGGCGATGAGCACGGTCACCCCCGTGACCATCAGGATCACCGCCCAGGGCATCCGCTGGATGGCCTTCGGTTCGTCCACCGCGCGCAGCAGGATCAGGACGGCGGAGATGATCAGCCCCATCATTCCCACGTGCTGGTGCAGACCCACCACGGTGGCGATGAGAACCACGATCCCGAAGGTGGTCAGCCACTGGCGCGTCTCCATGACGCCGGTGTCGACCTCCTGCACCTCCACCCTGCCCTCGCGGCGGATGAACAGCTTCCAGCCACCGAGGAGCAGGAATCCCCCCACTCCCACCAGAGTGTGGGCCAGGGCGTTGTAACCGAAGGTCTGCCACTCGACCCCGCCGAGGCCGATGCGCTTCATCACTCCATGGGCCACTACTCCGGTGGGCGCGAAGGGCGAGAGAGTGCCGGCGAGCGCGCCGTTGCCGGTCATGATGACCATGAGCAGGGGTGGAATCCCGGCGCGCGCGGCCACCGCCATGGCCGCCGGGGCCAGCAGAGCGCTGGCCGGAGTGGCCCCCGCGCCGATGGTGGCGAGGACGAAACCGATGAGGAAGAACATGATGGGCAAAAGGCCTGGGTGCCCGCGGCACAGCCGGGTGGCCCTGACCGTCCACCGCGAGAGCGTGCCGTTGCAGTCCGCGATGGCGAAGAGCAGGGTCACGCCCACCAGGGTGATGAAGAGGTCGGCGGGGAATCCGGCCACGATCTGCGACACCGGCATGCCGCCGAGGAACACCCCCACGATGAGGGCCATGGCCAGGGCGAGAATCCCCACGTTGATGGTGGTGACGCAGCTGAGCGTCACCACCAGGGCCAGGGCGCCGACCGACAGCCAGGCGAGACTCACGGTTTCGCCGCCTTCGGGCCCGCAGGCGACTCCGCCGACGCGGGGGCGAGTACCCGGTTCAGCACACCGACGACGCCCAGCTCGTCGATCGACTCCACCATCTCGAAAGTCTCCTTCACCCGCGACTCGGGCAGCACCAGGGAGGCGCAGTCGCTG
>JAQBHL010000324.1:0-10704 GCA_032127745.1 Acidobacteriota bacterium | reverse complement strand
GCCGGGCGATCGCCTTCTTGCGGGGTGCAGGGCCAGACCCGGACCCGGCCCCCCCCTACAACCCCCCGCGGCGATCGCTCGGCGAGGCGTCTTTCCGCCCGAATCGCGCGAGTAAATCGTGCGATTCGGAATCAGGGTCGCCGGGCGATCGCCTTCTTGCGGGGTGCACGAAGGCGGAAACGGTGACGCTCTTCAACGACATGTGCGTCTTCGCCCCGGGCTCGCTGATCGATCCAAGCATCGAGTGGCGTGATCTCGATCCGCTCCGGGCTTCCGGGAGGTTCACCCACGCCGGTCTCGGCGTGGAGGCCGTACTGACCTTCAATGATGCGGGCGAGCTTGTCGACTTCGTATCGGACGACCGGCGGGCGGGTTCCCCGGATGGCGGTTCGTTCACTCCGATGCGCTGGTCGACCCCGCTCGGCGACTACCGTGCCTTCGGTGCGCACACCTTGAGCGCCCAGGGGACCGGAAGGTGGCACCCCGAAGGCGGCGAACCTTACGACTACATCCAGCTTTTCCTCGGCGACATCCGCTACAACCTCCCGGCCCCCAAAGCCCCTCGCCGGTGACGCCCTTCCGCGCGGGGGCGGGTGCTAACGTCCCCTGGAGCACCCGCACCAGTTCCAAGGAGTCCCTTCGATGTTCGGAAAATCGCTGGCCTACTATTTGCGCGTCCAGGCCCCCGCCCTGATCGCGATCGCCCTGGTGTTTTTCATCCGCCTGGTCATGTCGACGGTGGGTGTCCCCGACTCGGCGGGGAAGATCCTGAGCGTCACCTTCGTCGTCATCATGGCCCTTCCCTACTACGCCATCCTGGCCAAACGCGAAGGTCTGGGCTTCAGGCACCTTTACGCCATGTGCCTGGTTCAGGGGCTCTTCTCCCAGATTCTGATCGCCCTCGCCATTGTCCTCGCCATTTTCACCGGACACGACAACATCTACACCGTTCCCGAGTTCTACGCCGCAAGCCAGGGTGGGACACCGATGCCGGTGGACGGCAGGAACTGGCTGCACGCGGCTGCCCACGTCCTCTTCGCCGGCGCCTTGATCCTGCCCCTCGCGAGTTGGGCGGTGAGCTCGGTCCTTCTGGTCGTGGCCCGCAGGGTGAAGTCATGGTAGCGGAGGGCTCGACCCGCCGGTGGCTCGCGATCGCGGCAAGCCTCGGCCTGATTCTGGCATCCTCCGCTTCGACCATGGAAGCCAAGCCTCCGACCCGCACACCCCGCTTCAGTTTCAAGGTGGTGAAGGCCTTTCCCCACGATCCGACCGCGTTCACCCAGGGTTTGGTCTTCGCGGATGGAATCCTCTACGAGAGCACGGGGCTGCCCGGCTATTCGACGCTCCGAAAGGTCAGGCCGGAAACCGGGGCGGTCATCCAGAAGATCGAGGTCGAGTCCCGGTATTTCGCCGAGGGACTGGCGCTGGTCGGCAGCGAACTCCTGCAGCTCACCTGGGAACATCATGTGGGCTTCGTCTACGACAAGACCACCTTGAAGCGCCTGCGGACCTTCGAGTATCCGACCGAGGGATGGGGCATCGCCTTCGATGGCAGGAGCCTGGTCATGAGCGACGGCTCGTCGCGGTTGTTCTTCCTCGACCCGAAGACCCAGAAGCCTCTTCGAAGCCTCCAGGTCCTCGACCAGGGCCGCCCGGTTGAGCGGCTGAACGAGCTGGAATTCGTGAAGGGCGAGCTGTGGGCGAACGTGTGGCAGACCGATCAGATCGCCAGGATCGATCCCGCTACCGGCCGAGTGACCGGATGGGTCGACCTCACCGGCCTGCTGCGACCAGAGGCGCGAGGGCCGGAGGGCGACGTCCTCAATGGCATCGCCTGGGACCAGACCTCGGACCGGATCTTCGTCACCGGCAAGAAGTGGCCCTGGCTCTTCCAGATTGAGCTCATCCCCGTTTTCTGAGCCGGGAGGGCGGCCGCTGGCTCGAGGGACATCCCTGCGGTCCGCCGCGGCCGCTCGGCCAGCGGGTAGAGGGCGTTTTCAAGGCGGCCCGCCTAAACTGACCTGCACATGTCCAAAGACCCCACCTTCCGAGTCCTCGTTGATGCCCCCAAAAGATCCAATGTCTACGAGGCGTACCGAAAAGAATGGGACCGGCGTGAGACTGACCTCGACGCCTCCGACCATCCGGTCCATGCCGACATCGAAACCGTGGCGGTGTGCGATCTGCGCTGTGGCAGCACCGAAGAAGACCCGAAGGGCTTCTGCCAGATCTGGACCCATGAGCACATCCGCATGCAGGGGATGGAGGACTTCTCCTATCAGCGCGGCTACATGGATCCCGTTCTTTATGGTCGTCTGATCCAGCAGTGCGCCGACATCGGGGTGTCGTCGATCAAGTTCAACTACCGCGGCGAGCCCTCTCTGCATCCGCGCATCGTGTCCTTCATCCGCGAGGCCAACGCCCTCGGCTTCCCGGACCTGATGATGAACACGAACGGGAACGGCGGGGCCCGCAAGAACAAGAAGCTGTTCCGTCAGATCGTCGAAGCGGGGATCACAGACCTCATGTATTCCGTCGACGCCTGCGATGAGGTGACCTATCACCGGCAGCGCGTGGGCGGGCAATGGGACATTCTCCTGAACTCGGTGCGCGAGTCGGTGAACGCCCGCAACGAGGGCAAGGGTGCCAAAGACCTGAAGATCCGCGCCTCGGTGGTGCGGACCAGGATCAACGCCGACGATCTCGACTCCGGCCGCATGGAAGAGTTCTGGCGGAAGGAGATGGGGGTCGACTGGATGTCGGTCTCCGAGTGCTACCTGCCTGCGGGCGCGCAGCACTCGTGGCAGGCTGCGCACTGGACCGACCTCACCGCGGCCGAGTTCCAGTGCTCCGACCCGTTCCGCCGCATGGTCGTGACCTGGGACGGCCGGCACACCATGCCCTGCTGCCAGGGCTTCACCCTGGAGATCGACGGCGGTCCCGTGGTGGCGGGGGCGGACGGCCCCATGACCACGGTGCAGAAGGCCTGGCTTTCGCCCAACTTCGACCGTCTCCGCAAGGCCCATCGCGACCGCACCTGGGACGACAAGACCCGGGGGGAGCCGATCTGCCAGTCATGCGCGGTGACCAAGAAGCCGACTCCCATCCAGGTGCCCAAGGACGGCCGCGTTCATCTCCGCGTTCTGAGCACCTAGCCTCATTCTTCCCCCGCCTTCGCCGGGCTTTATCCAGGAGCGCCGAACCCCATGCCATTGAGCATTGCCGACCACGTTCGCGAAGTTCTTCAGGGTCTGGGTGAGGATCCCGATCGCGAAGGGCTGCTCAAGACGCCATTCCGGGTTGAGAAGGCCTTGAGAGACATCACGTCCGGCTATGCTCAGGATCCCATCAAGATCCTCAATGAAGCGATGTTCACCGTCGATACCGATGAGATGGTCATCGTCAAGGACATCGAGCTCTACAGCCTGTGCGAGCACCACGTGCTTCCCTTTTTCGGGAAGGCCCATGTCGCCTATCTGCCCGCGGGCCGGGTGGTGGGCCTGTCCAAGCTGCCCCGTCTGGTCGACATGTTCTCGCGGCGTCTTCAGGTCCAGGAGCGGCTCACCAATCAGATCGCCCAAACCATTCAGGAGGTGGTCAGGCCGCGCGGCGTGGGAGTGGTCATCGAGGCGCGCCACTTCTGCATGATGATGCGCGGGGTGGGGAAGCAGAACTCGGTGGCGATCAGTTCGTGCATGCTGGGCGACTTCCGGTCGAACCGAGCCACCCGCGACGAGTTCCTGTCCCTGGTGAGAAGCCGAACCAATCTGTAGGCCCGACCCTGCCATTGGGTGCGATTCGACCCGGAGCTCGGGCAAGGATTCAAATGCACTATTGACCGTCTGATGCGACGACCCTAACTTGGTCCGATGAAGACGGTGGAAACCGACGTCCTCATTGTGGGCGGCGGGATCGCGGGCTCGGCTCTGGCCTGCGCCCTGCGTGACAGCGGCTACTGGGTGGTGCTGGTGGAACTGCGCAAAGGCCGACTCGATACCGGCCGGGGTGACCATCTCCAGCCGTGTACGGTGGATGCCCTGGCGCGCTGGGGGGCCTTGAACCGGTTCTTCGAGCGGGGCGCGGGGCGCCGCGTCGGCCACGAGTTCCGGTCGGAGACCGGCGAGACCCTGCTTCGGGCGGACTACTCCGAGTTGCCCATCTCCCATCCGTACTTTCTCGTCTTCGATCACGACCTGATCGCCGAGACCTTCCTGGACCTTGCCTCCGAGGGCTCGAACTTCGATCTGTTCCGGCCCGCGGTCGCCCGCGAATTCAAAGTGGTGGACGGCCGGATACGCTCACTCAAGATTCGCGCGGACGGCGAGGACGTGATCATCAAGCCTCACATCGTGGTGGGAGCAGACGGATCGAATTCCATCGTGCGTTCCACCCTCGGTTTCGAGACCTGCGAGCACGCGTATCGTCATCCGATGGTAGTCGTTCTCGGCCCGCGGCCCCCTCGCTTGAAGCCGGACGACTACTTCTTTCGCTATTCGGGACCCGAAGGAGTCCTGGGCATCCAGCAGAGAATGGACGGGAGGATCAAGACGACCCTGCCCGTTGGTGCGGAGGGCATTCCCTGGTGGAAGAAATCCAGCAAGGAGGAACGCGCATGCGCCCTGGGCCGGCGCGCCGACATCCTGAAGGGCTGCGATTGTGAGATCGTCGGCTTCTATCCGGTGCGGATGATCCACGCCTTGGAGTGCGTCAAGGGGAATGCGGTCCTGGTGGGCGATGCCGCGCACTCGATTCACCCCGCCCGGGGCCAGGGCCTGAATCTCGGGATCGCCAGCCTGCCCAGCCTCATCGCCAGCCTGCCCGATGTGGCCGAAGTCTCGAGTGCCGAAAAGGTTCGTCAGGCCCTCCAGAAATACCAGGCGCAGCGCAAGCCCCTTCTGGACCGGACCATCGCCCGAAATCATCAGGCCGCCCTGAACATGGAGAAGGGAGCCGACGCGAACGGCCCCGCCTTCATTCGCAAGCACAACGAGAAGATCCGCGAGATCAACGCCCGGCCCGATTTGAGGCGCATGCATCTGCTCGAGGTCACGGGATATCCGTTCGGAGCGCCCAGCGAAGCCGAGCCCGACTACCTCGCCTAGAACTAGACCATTTCCGTCTTCCACAGGTCGTGCAGGTGGATCACTCCCTCCACGTGGCGGCTCTGGTCCACCACCACCAGGGCCGTGATCTTGTTCGTCTCCATTAGGTCGAGAGCGCGGGTGGCGATTTCCCGGGCCGCGATGGTGTGCGGGGTCCGGGTCATCCCCTGCTCGGCCGGGAGGTCGAGGACCGACGCGCCGAACCTCTCCATGAGCCGGCGAAGGTCTCCATCGGAGATGACGCCTCGGAGCGTGCCCTGCTCGTCCGTCACCGTGGTCATTCCCAGCCGCTTCTTCGTCATCTCGAAGAGGACGCCCTTGAGCGGGGTGTCCGGAGAGACCCGCGGGGTGTCGTTTCCCTTGTGCATGACGTCTTCCACCCGGAGCAGCTTCCGGCCCAGCCGCCCGCCCGGATGCAGGTCGGCGAAAGCCTCGATGGTGAACCCGCGTTTCTCGGTGAGCACCATGGCCAGGGCGTCGCCCATGGCCAGGGCCGCGGTGGTGGATGCGGTGGGGGCGAGCCGGAGCGGGCAGGCCTCTTCGCGGATCGAGACATCGAGATGGACTTCCGAAGCCATGGCGATGGCGGAGTCGGCGTGGCCGGTGAGGGAGATGAGCGGCACCCCGATGCGCTTCAGGGTGGGCAGGAGGGCGACGATCTCTTCGGTCTCCCCGCTGTAGGAGATCGCGATCACGACATCACCCTTGACGATCCGCCCCAGGTCTCCATGGATGGCTTCGGCCGGATGCAGGAACAACGAGGGCGTGCCGGTCGAAGAGAGGGTGGCGGAGACCTTCTGGGCGATGAAGCCGCTCTTGCCCATGCCCATGGTGACCACCCGGCCGGTGCAGGAGAGGAGCATGTCGATGGCCCGGCCGAAGGCGTCGCCCACCTTGGGGATCAGATCGCGGATCGCGTCCGCCTCGATCTGAAGGACCTTCCGCGCGGTTTCGTAGGGCACCTTAGGGGCGCTCCAGGGCGAGGGTGTGGACCTTCTTCAGGTGGGTGAGAAAAGCTTTCATGCGGTCGAGCCGGTAGGCGTTGGGGCCATCGGAGAGGGCCTGGCTCGGATCTTCGTGAGTTTCCATGAAGATGCCGTGAACACCCGCGGCCACCCCGGCCGGGCCCAGAGTGTCGATGAAATGGGCATCGCCTCCGGAACGGTCGCCCAGGCCTCCGGGGCGCTGGACACTGTGCGTGATGTCGAAGACCACGGGGTAGCCGAAGGAGCGAAGTTCGGGAAACGACCGCATGTCGACCACCAGGGTGTTGTAGCCGAAAGAGGCCCCGCGCTCGGTCACCATCAGATTCGGATTCCCGGTGGTGGCCGCCTTGCCCATCACGCCCTTCATGTCCCAGGGGGCCATGAACTGGCCCTTCTTGATATTGACCGCCCGGCCCGATCGGGCCGCCTCCAGGACGAGGTCGGTCTGACGGCACAGAAAAGCCGGGATCTGCAGAACGTCCGCCACCTGCGCGGCCTTGGCCACCTGCGAGGTTTCGTGCACGTCGGTCAGGATGGGAACGCCGACCTTGGCCTTCACCGTGGCCAGGATATCGAGGCCGCGCTCCAGGCCGACGCCTCGGAACGAGCCAATGGAGGAGCGGTTCGCCTTGTCGTAGCTTGCTTTGAAGACAAACGGTATCCCCAGCTCCTCCGTGATCTCCTTGAGGCGGCGCGCGATCTTGAGAGGGTGAGCGGGGGATTCGATCACGCAGGGCCCGGCGATCAGGAAGAGCGGACCGCCTCCGAGCCTGAGGCGTCCGACCTTGATCGCCCGGGTGCGCGCTGATTTCACGGGAGAGGTCACGCGACCACGCTCGCAGAGGCGGCGGCGCCGACGGCCGGACCCCGGTCGCTCTTCTGCCGCGCGCAGGCCGCGGCCACGAAGCCGGAGAAGAGAGGATGCGGCTGCCAGGGCCGTGACTTGAACTCGGGGTGGTACTGCACCGCGATGAAGTAGGGATGGCCCTGGATTTCGGCCACTTCTGCGAACTTGCCGTCCGGGGTCTTGCCGGAGATCTTGAGGCCGGCGCGTTCCAGCCGCGCCATGAACTCCTGATTGAACTCGTACCGGTGGCGATGACGCTCGCGGATCTCGCGAGCGCCGTAGACGCGGTGGGCGAGAGACCCTTCGTCGAGCTCGCAGGGGTAGGACCCGAGCCGCATGGTGCCGCCCATGTCCTCCACCCCCAGAAGGTCCTGAAGTTTGTAGATCACGCGGTGCTCCGCATTCTCATTGACCTCGGTGGAGTCGGCGCCTTGTAGGCCGCAGACGTTCCGTGCGTACTCGACCACCGCCCACTGGAAGCCGTAGCAGATGCCGAAGAAGGGCGTGCCCGATTCGCGGGCGTATTTGGCCGCCGCCACCATGCCTCCGGTGCCGCGCGACCCGAAACCACCTGGCACCAGGATGCCGGAAGCGCCGTGGAGGAGCGACGGGCCCGTCGCCTCCAGTTCGTCGGACTCCACCCAGCGCCGGACCAGCTTGACCCCGTTGGCGAGCGCGCCATGGGTGAGGGCCTCGTTGAGGCTCTTGTACGAGTCCTCGTAGGAGACGTACTTGCCGATGATGGCGATCTCGATCTCGGCTTTCGGGTTCTTGATCGTGCTCACGATCCTCTCCCAGGGGGCGAGGTCACAGCCGGCCGAGGTCAGGCCCAGGGTCTTCAGAACGATGGCGTCGAGTCCCTGGGACTTCAAATGAAGGGGGACTTCGTAGATCGTGCCCACGTCCTGCGCGGAGATGACCGCCTCCTCGGGGACGTCGCAGAACAGAGCGAGCTTGGCCTTGATGTCTTCCGGCAAGTCCACCTCCGTGCGGCAGAGCAGCGCTTGGGGCTGGATGCCGATGCCGCGGAGCTCGTGGACCGAGTGCTGGGTGGGCTTCGTCTTCAGTTCCTGGGCGGTCTTGATGAAGGGGACGAGGGAGAGGTGGACGAACATTGCGTTGTCCCGGCCCACGTCCCGGCGGAACTGGCGCACCGCTTCCAGGAAGGGGAGGCTCTCGATGTCGCCGACCGTGCCCCCGATCTCCACGATGAGGACGTCCACGCCCTCGCCGCACTCGCGGATGGCGGCCTTGATCTCGTCGGTGATGTGGGGGATCACCTGCACGGTGCGGCCGAGGTAGTCGCCGCGGCGTTCCTTCTGGATCACCTGGCCGTAGATCTGGCCGGTGGTGATGTTGGATTTTCGCGACGTGGTCACATGGGTGAACCGCTCATAGTGACCGAGGTCGAGGTCGGTCTCGGCGCCATCTTCAGTGACGAAGACTTCGCCATGCTGGTAGGGGCTCATGGTGCCCGGGTCGACGTTGAGGTAGGGGTCGCACTTCATCAGGCCGACCCGGAAGCCGTGGGCTTCGAGCAGGCAGCCGATGGACGCGGCGGCGATGCCCTTGCCGAGCGAAGACACCACGCCGCCGGTCACAAAGATGTATTTGGTTGGTCTGGGCATGGTTTCTAGGCCTCCGCTCCGGTGGTTAACGGGATTTCTCTTCCTGGAGACATGAGGGCGCGCACGCGTTCGAGATCCTCGGGTGTGTCCACGGCCACACTGCCTCCGCCCTCCACCGGCTCGACCAGGATCTTCATTCCGTGGTGAAGGGCGCGAAGCTGCTCGAGCTGTTCGAGCGGCTCCAACGGAGAGGGGGACAGGCGCGCAAAGGCGATGAGCGCCTCGCGACGGAAAACGTATAGCCCGACATGCTTCCGGGTCATGCCGGAGGCGATGGCCGCGCGGGCCGCGGCTTCGAGAGTCCGCTCGGCGGTTCGAACATGCGGGATGGGGCTGCGGGAGAAGTACAGCGCGTGCCGGCGCGCGTCGGTGACGACTTTCACCACCGCGTCCGAGATCATCTCGTCGATATCCCGCAAGGGCAGGGAGAGGGTCGAGATCGCCGCGTCCGGATCGCCCTTGAGGCCGCTCACCGCGGCGTCGATCTGATCCGGATCGATCATCGGCTCGTCGCCCTGAACGTTGACGTAAAGGTCCGCCCCGATCTGCCCCGAGGCTTCGGCCAGCCGGTCGGTGCCGGTCGGGCAGGCGGGTGAGGTCATCACCGCGCGCCCGCCGAACGCCACCACCGCCTCCATCACCCGGACATCGTCGGTGGCGATCACCACCTCGTCCAGAGTCTTCGCCTTTCGTGCGCGTTCATAGACATGGCGAACCATGGGCCAGCCATGAATGAGGGAGAGAGGTTTCCCGGGGAGCCTCGTAGAGGCAAACCGCGCCGGGATGATCGCTGCGACTCTCAACTGGCTCAACTTTAACCCGCGGGGGCGCAGAGCCGCAATTTTCAGGGAATTCGCCGGCCACTCCCATCTGATGGGATTTGAGAAAGCCTTTGAATACGCTGAGCTTCCTCAACTCACTCGGCCGATCTCCTGGCCGTTGGGGCTAGTCTGGCTGGCCGCTGCCTGCTGGTTCTACTCGGGGAGATCGCACGACCAACGTGAACTGAAGTGCGCTCCTTCTGAGGCGCTCTGAACCCCCGCCGCCCGTTCGTTGTCCGGCCAAATCTTCCCTGGCCGCCGCTGCAACATCAGGCGGGCGGTCATCTGCTCACGCGGCGACAAGTCGGGCGCGGGCGAGGCCGAGAACATGACGTCCACCGAATCGAGGGAGTGTGCCATGCCAAACATGTGTCCGAGTTCGTGAGCGACGATGTTCGGAAGTCGCGCTGCGGCAAGGGACCGGAACGTGATCGTCCCTCCTGAGAGGGCCCGGCCCGTACCCAACGGCGCTGCGCCCCCAGCCGTCGGGATGGTGGGATCAATCGCCGCAACCACGACGCCGAACGCGTTCACGGGCGCCCCGGAGGCCACCCGCATCGCGAAGCTGGCGCCGGTCGCCGCATTCCACATCGCCGCCGCCTGCGCCAGGGCGGAAAGGGCGGATGAGTCCGCCGCGAGGGCGGCGTCCGGGATAATTGTGTACTGGCGCAACTGAGGATCGGGCCGGAGCATCGGGGAGGTGCCGAACGTTCCGTGAAGGGCCAGCCGCGTCCAGGCCTCGGTTGCCCCTTGGGCTTCAGTGGGCCAAGCGCTGAACTGCGGACCGCTCAAAAGCGTCGTCTCCCGCTTGAGAAAGCTGGCCGCCTCGATGTCGATCGTGGCTCCGGAAGTCAGCGCGGCGGGAATCGAGACTTGCCCTGAGGCGTTGGTCGTGTAGCTGATTCCGGCGGCGATGACACGCACGCCGCCGACCGGCGCGCCCGTGTCTCCCGATACCACGGTCACCGTCTGCGAGGCGGGCCCCGGGTTGGGAGAGGGGGCGACCGGGCCCGATGAGCCTCCACAGGCGAAAAGTGGCGTAGCCAGTGCTGCCAAAAGACAGTTCGTAGACAAATTCCGCATAGGGGCTCCTTGCTATCGCCGCCGGTCCTGAGCGCGACTCAGTTCGTCGTCGATGATCTCCGCGAACTTCTCGATCGACTGAGCGCCGGAAAGGTAGCGGCCGTTGATGAAAAAGGTCGGCGTGCCGGTGACGGCATGTCTTGTGCCTTGTGCCATGTCCGCGGCGACCTTGGCCGCGGTCTTGCCGGAATCAAGGCAGGAGGCGAACGCCGACCCATCCAGGCCGCTTTCCTTCGC
>JAQBHL010000323.1:0-2537 GCA_032127745.1 Acidobacteriota bacterium | reverse complement strand
CGATGAAATCAGACACGGTGGCGTAGCGCGCTGCTGGGTTCTTGTCGAGTGCGCGGAAGATGGCTCGCTCGACCGCCTCGGGGATGTCATAGATCGGCCGGAGCGCCTGTGGCGGGCCTCCGAAGCGGCGCATCAGCGTCGCGCTCGGCGTCGCTCCCCGGAACGGCGGCTCGCCCGCGATCATCTCGTAGAGGACACCCGCCAGGGCGTACTGGTCGGACCGACCGTCAATTTCTTTTTCGCCGCCGGCCTGCTCCGGACTCATGTACACCGGTGTGCCGACGACGATACCGGTGGCGGTGAGCTTCTCGTGCATGTCGCTCACTGCGCGGGCCACTCCGAAGTCGGCGACCATGACCCGATCGCCTTCCAGCAGGATGTTGTCGGGTTTGATGTCGCGGTGCACCACGCCCTGCGCGTGGGCCGCGTCCAGCGCGGCGCCGACGGCTCGGGTAATCGCGAGTGCGCGTGGGAGCGGGAGCGACGATTCGTTCAGCAGGAGGTCGCCCAGATCCTCGCCCTGCACGTAGGGCATGGTGAACCAGAGGAGGTCGTTCTCCTGGCCCGAGTCGAGCACACGGAGGATGTTCGGGTGCTCGAGCCGGCTCGCCACGCGGATCTCGCGCTTGAACCGGTCCTCGCCAACCGTCCGAGCGAGGTCGGGATTGAGGATCTTCAAGGCCACATCGCGGTCATTCACGAGGTCGCGGGCCAAATAGACCTTGGCCATCCCTCCGCGGCCGAGTGGGCTCACGAAGCGGTAGCGGTCCACAAGGGCGTCGACCAGGGCTTGGGGCAGATCATCCATGTGTGGGGCTCAGGTTAGGGAGGCGATCCTCCAATTTGAAGACGGATGAAGGCGCGCGCCAGTTCTTGGGGGAGGCCCAAGGGGGCCCTGGGAACTGTACATGAGCCAGCTGCGTGGTCAGGCTTCCCCGTCCACTCCCAATATCAATATCTCGCCCACCCAGTCCCTGGAGATCATCCTGGGCCCTCGTGTTATCATGGTCCTCCTGCTTGTGCGTGCGCTACACACGACGGTGACCGCAGCCCAGGTCACCGCCATCCGCGCCGGCCGCCCCGCAGATGGCGTGGAGGGCCGTGGGTCGGCCGACCGGCGACACCTGGAACGGCACCGTGGTGTGGATGATGGCCGGCTCGGACAGCGTGGTGCAGGCAGGTACCTGGATGGCGACCCGCACGCCCTGAGGCATCGCAGGTCTTGAAGAGACGAGGGCCGGCAGAGGATGGCCGGCCCTTTGTCGTAGGGGCCACGCAGGGCCTGATCTCCGAGGGTGATCCGCGCGCTGGGCCCGCACCCTAGCGGGTTTGGTCAGGGGGCGATTAGTTAGGAGGAAGGTCGGCACGATACGGCTGCTGTTTCCCGCTGCGCCACCCGACCGAAGTTCACCGCAGCGGACGGCTTCTGGTTTTGCGCCAGTGAGCTCTGGAATTCTGACTTCCCCTTCCTTCCACGCGGGAGCTTCACATGTCCGTCGCCAAGGTAACCGAGATTCATTCCTCATCTACCAAGAGCTTCGAGGATGCCGTCGCCACCGGTATCGCCCGAGCCGACAAGACGCTGCGCAACGTCAACGGGGCCTGGATCAAGAGCCAGAAGGTGGTCGTTGTCAAAGGCAAGGTCAGCGAGTATCGCGTGCTGATGAAGGTTTCGTTCGTGTTGCAGGACTAGCGCCCGCACATCTCACCGAGCCGTGTCCTCGCACTATTGTCGGCTCCGATTTCCCCATTCCAGGAGAGACTGATGGCAAAGGGTCGTCGTACCACACACCGCAGTGTTTCGGGCAAGAAGCTCTACGCTGTCCGTGACTCGAAGGGACGCTTTTTGGACATCCAGACGTATGAGCGTGCCCATCGGGCTGACCTGAAGCGAAAGTCAAAGGCCGAAAAGGACAGCAAGAAGAAGGGGAAGTAACGGATCAGGGCGCCGGCTGATGCTTCCCGCCCGCCGAGAGGTGACTTCGGACGCGCTGGTCCGCGTCGATGCCCTGCGAAAGCTCGACCGCGACGTCCTGCTCCGCGTCGGGTTATCCGACGGAACGGTGCACGAAGGTTCGCTGGTCTCGGCCACGCCCAATGACCTGGCGATTCGGATGAAGGGGTCCCGCATCGTGAACTTCCCCGCCGATGAAATCCGGTCGCTGGCGCTCGGCATGCCGAGGCGTCTCCGGAAATGGACATTGATCGGACTGGGGGTCGCGGGCGCCAGCGGTCTGGCCGAACTCGTGAACTCACTCCCCATATTTGGGCAGGTCCACGGGCAGGTCATGGATCTGACCTTTCATGCCTTCCTCTATGCCGGGGTTGGGATTGCCATCGTGCTGTTGAGTACGACGCGGCTGCGGGCATGGCTGACCAAGTGGGAGGTGCTCGTCGATGGTCCGGAGTAGCTGCGTGCCACCGCGGCCCTCCTGTCGGCATTTCTTCGGTATCCATTTCTAAACATTTCCCTACAATCATTTCGTCTCTTCTCTTGCCTGGCCAACTCACCGACGGCCTGATCAGGGGGAGTATGA
>JAQBHL010000322.1:0-2527 GCA_032127745.1 Acidobacteriota bacterium | reverse complement strand
GCTGGCGGTCCTCGCGGTGCGAGCGCTGAAGATTGAGCGAGCCGGCTGAAGGTGCGAGGCACGCCGCCCAACAACTATCAGGCCTCCCCGAGTCAAGTGGGTAGATCTTCTCCGTCCGGTCGTCGTCCGAAGCCCAAGCGTCGGACATCCAAGCGCGACCGCTGAATCGAAGGCGAGTCGCGTTCTCATTTCAGTGCTGTCTTCGTTTCCAGCGCTGATGCCACCTCCATGAGGACACTCCACCCAACACCTCTTGCGGCTCGGCCTTCGCGTGGCGACGGGCGAGCGTCCGAGACGCTCGCGGCCTAGAAACTCATTCGTGCCCTCGTACCGGCCTCTTCATGACGAGCGACGTCGCCGGAGCGCGTCCGTTATCGGCAGGCTCGGGGAAGGGGCAGCGCCTCAAGAGAACGCGTGGCGCGCGGCCGGACCGCGCGTGGATCTCCCATCAAGCGCTACGGGCTGCCGGACCTTGGGGCTCATGATCGAGAAGCTGGGTGCGCTCGGTGGCGCCCGCTGACGTCGCGATCTCGGCGAGCTCGGGTCCTGAGACGGCTCAAGTTAGGCGTCTGGCTGATCCACGCGCGATCCGGCTACGCGGCCATGAACTTCTCCAGCGAGAACACGGTGTCCCGCGACAGGATATAAAACACCGCCCGGCCGATCTTGTGGGCGAGGATCGACAGGGCCTTCCCCTGGCCGTGTTTCTTCTCGAGGGTCGCCAGGAACGTCTTTCCGCCAGTGGCATGACGGAGAAACAGCACCGCGGCTTCGGAGAAGGCCCACTTCAGATGCACGTTCCCCATCTTCGCGCCACTGGTGCCGAGTATTTTGCCGCCCGATTGTTTTCGCCCCTTCACCAGTCGGGCGTACGACGCAAACGCCTGCACGCGATCGAATCGGCCGATATCGTGAATCTCGTAGAGGATCGTCAGCGCCAGCACCTTTCCGATGCCGGGCACGGACCGCAGGCGATGAAACGCGTCGGCATCGTGCCGTTTCGCCTCACGGACCAGCGTCAGTTCAAGGTCGTTGATGAGGGTGTCGTACCGTTCGAGCAGCGCCAGATCGACTTCAATGCTTTTGCGGACGCTCGGGTCGGGAAAGTGGTCCGCCACGCCGTCGCGATTGGCCGGATACGCGAGCCGACGCTCGAAGTCCGGCAGATTGTACTGTGCCCGCGTGTTTTGAATGTGGGCCAACAGTTGGCCGCGCTTGCGCACCAGGTGCAGGCGCCGCCGCAGTAAATCGCGCGTCGACCGCATCGTGGCCGGATAGACGTAGGACTGCGGCAGTAGGCCGCCGCGGAGGAGGCTCGCGATCTTGTGCGAGTCGATCTTGTCGTTTTTGGATTTGCCCCCGTGGATGGCTTTCATCGCCAGGGCGTGGCCCAGCACGAACCCGATGCCCTCCGCGGCGCAGACGTCGGCGAGCCAATACCACGTGAACATGCACTCGGCTGAAACGACAAGGTCGTTGCGGTACGGGGCAACGATCTCAAGGAATGCCTCAGGCGTCGACTTCACGTTGCGGTGCACCAGCACCTGGCCGGCGGCGTCGAGAATGCAGACGTACATGGTTTTCACGTGGAGATCGATTCCGCAATAGTGACGGTGCTGGCGGTTGTAGAATCGCATCGGTCCTCCTCCTGCGCGATTGCGCGCTTCATCCCTGCGGCAGCCTACTGGCAATCAGTAGGAGCAGGGGGAGGCCTGAATAAGAATCAACAGCATGCAGCGGATGCCGCGCCGCAGGTGATGTCGAATCCGTTGGGCTGACACGAATCAATCGAGAGAACCAGACCGAAGGCAATCGGAGCTAGAATCAAGTCGATATGCCTGCACCAAATTCTCGCGACCGCATGATTGAGGCGCTTCGGGAACTTCCTCCGGACGCCACCGTTGACGATGCCATCGAACGCTTGGTGTTCCTTGCCAAGATCGAGGCGGGCCTCGCAGAGCTGGATCGGGGCGAAGGTATTCCCCACGAAGAGGTCAAGCGGCGTCTTGGTCTGTGACCGAGCTCATCTGGTCACCACAGGCCCTTCGGGATCTTGAAGCGATTCGGGCATACATCGCCCTCGACTCGACGCTCTACGCGGACTTGACCGTACGACGGGTCGTGGCCACGGTCGAGAGGCTCAGGGCGTTTCCGGAATCTGGCCGGATCGTACCCGAACGACACTCTCCGGACATGCGAGAGGTCATCGTAGGCCGTTACCGCGTGGTGTACCGGCGAAAGGCCATGGTTGTTGAAATTGCCACCGTCTTCCGCGGGTCGCGGCAGTTCTGGGTTCCAGCGTTAGGCCGGTGGGGCGGGCTCGTCAAGGCTCCTCCCTCTCCATCCCGAGCGGCACGCCGGTGGCGATGTCGCACTTCAGGGCGGGCTTGGGCCGGCGGCCGAATCGGACCAGCCACAGAGGGCACTCTCTGGCTTCGCAGCTCGTCACCATCGAGAACTGCCCACCCTGACACTCGAGACAGAACAGCCGGACGGCCGCGAATGCGCCTCCGCGGTCCCTGGTGGC
>JAQBHL010000321.1:0-8372 GCA_032127745.1 Acidobacteriota bacterium | reverse complement strand
ACCGAGTGGGCGACGAGAGCCGCCTCCTCGAAGAGTCGGTGGCGCGCTTCTACGAAGGCGACCGCTACGTCCCCCGTGAGGTGCTGATCCCCGAAGCCTTCGAGGGCATGGACACCCTGGCCGCGTGGCTGACCGCGCGCCGGGGCACTCAGGTGCGGTTTCGCGTGCCCCAGCGGGGCGAGAAGGTTCGCCTTCTCGAACTCGTCGCCGGCAATGCCAAACTCGCCCACGACCTCGAATGGCGTCACCCGCGGAAGCGGTCGCGCGAGATTCTCCTCTCGCTCATGGACGCGCTCGGCCTGCCCGACGAGCCTCGACGCATCGAGTGCTTCGACATCTCCAACCTGCAGGGCTCGGACATCGTGGCCTCGATGGTGGTCTTCGAGATGGCCGCGCCCAAGAAGTCGGACTACCGCACCTTCAAGATCAAGACCGTGGTGGGCGCTCCCGACGACTTCGCCTCCATGCGCGAGGTCGTGGGTCGCCGTTACCGGCGCCTCCTCGAAGAAGGATCGGATCTGCCCGATCTGGTCCTGATCGATGGGGGCCCCGGACAGCTGGGGGCCGCGGCCGAGGCCCTGGACGAACTGGGCCTGGGCGAACTGCCTCTGGCCAGCCTCGCGAAGCGCGAAGAGATTCTTCATGTTCGCGGTCGTGAGGGGCCGGTGGTGCTCGACCATTCGGCGCCCGCCCTTCAGCTCATGCAGGCGGTGCGCGATGAAGCCCACCGCTTCGCGGTCAAGTTCCACCGCCAGCGTCGAGCGAAGAGAACCATCGCCTCCGAGCTGAACGCCATCAAGGGCGTGGGCCCGAAGGCGCGGTCGAAACTCCTGCGTGCCTTCGGCTCCCTCAAGGGAGTCAGGGCCGCGAGCGAGTCGGAGTTGGCCGAGGTGGTTGGACCGGTTCTGGCCGGCCGGATTGCCGTCCCTCCCGCCGCGGAGAAGGCCTGAGCCGCCGAGGGGAACTTCTGGCGCCGATCATGCTTTCGCGCCGCCCAGTCTCTAGGCCTCCACTGGCCCCTGGACCCACTTCGCGACCTCATCGATGGCGCGGACCAGATCGCCGGCGTAGCGGAGCACGAACTCGTCGTCGAGTTCGGTGTCCTTGGGCAGAGTCTCGGCCGCGGCCAGCGCCCGGGCGCCGTCGAAATCGACGTAGGCCAGGCGCAACGTCAGTTCTTCGGGCGCGCACCCGAAGTCCGCTCCGGGCAGGGTGGCCACACCGGCCTCCTCAAGCAGCCTCTCGCAGAGTTTGCGGCTGTCCGCGATGCCCCGCTGAAGCAGGGTTTCCCGGAAGGGCCCGAAGTCCACGAACAGGTAGAAGGCCCCCTCCGGGCGCTCCACGCGCAGCCCGGCCTCGGCCAGCCGAGCGTGCAGGCGCAGGCCGATGGCGCGCAGAATCCGGCGCGCGAGCCAGAGATAGCCTTCGATGCGCGCGCCGCCCTGGAAAGCCCTGACCGCCGCGTACTGGATCGGCGCGCTGGTCGAGGTGTAGGTCTCGCTGGCCAGCACGGTCATGGCCTGACGCAGCCACTGGAGGGCCGGCGGGAAGGCGAAGGTGCCGAGCCGCCAGCCCCCGGCCCCGCACCACTTGCTGAGGCCGCCGCTGATGATGGTGCCCTCGGGATAGAAACGCGCCACCGACTCGTGCGCTCCTTCGTGGTGTAACTCGCCGTAGATCTCGTCCGACAGCAGGACGACGTTGTTGCGTCGGGCCGCTTCGGCGATGCTCTCCAGTTCGTCGTGGGTCAGGGTCATGCCGGTGGGATTGCTCGGGTAATTGAGGACCAGGACCCGGGGGCGCGCTCCGTACTTGCGGCACACTTCGTCGAGTTGCTCCGGAAGCAGCCGCCAGCCGTTCTCGGCCGAGGTCTTGATCAGGTAGACCTTGCGTCCGGCGATGCGCGCCTGCGGCGCATACGACACCCAGGCCGGGGTGGGGATCAGCAGGTCCCCGGCGAACGCGATCTGGAGAAGAAACATCAGCTCTTTCGAGCCGGGGGCCACCATCACGTCACGGGCGCTGACCGGCACACCCTGGGCCCGCTGGTGGTACTCGGCCACCGCCTCGCGCAGCTCCTGGAGGCCGGCCACTTCCAGATACGCCTTGCGGCTGGCGTGGGTCCTCAGGGCCTCCACTACCGGCCCGGGAACCGGAAACGGCGACTGGCCGAGGCCCAGCTTGTAGACGGTGCGGCCCTCTCCGCGCATCCGGTTGCTGCGCTCGTTGATGGCGACGGTCGCGGACGGTCCCATGCCCCGCAGGGCCGGGTTCAGGCAGTGCTCGGGGTCGAAAGTGGCGACGAGCGAGGTCACTCCCATTCGACCTGAGAGTAGACGTTCACCGGCCGGTGCGAGCGCTGGTCCAGCCACATCTCCCGCTGGCCGACCTCGCTCATCTCCCGAAGTTTGCGGTCGAAGAAGAACTCGCGCGCTCCGAAGGCCGGCTTCAGCTGGTCCAGCCAGACCGCCTTTTCGTCGTATTGCGCGAAGAACGGGTTGCCCACCCACTCGGGCTTACGAGCCTGTATGAACTTGAGCACGAACACGCGCTCGCCGTGAATGCGCGCTTCGCCGTCGACCACGACTTTGCCCGGGGTGGCCGACATCGAGGGACCGCGGACCGTCCGGGCCAGGCCGGAGACGCGCTGGTAGGCGTCGCGGAAGATCTGGTGGGCCCGCGCCAGGGGCACGCTGAAGTAGTCGCGCGGCCCGGTGTCGCGGGCCACGAACATGTAGTAGGGCACCGCACCCAGCCGCACCTGCAACCGCCACATGTCCGCCCAGGCGTCGACGTCGTCGTTGATGTAGCGCATGAGAGGCGCCTGGCATCGTACCACCGCGCCCGTGCCCAGGATCCGGCGCAAGGCGGCCTGGGCCTGAGGCGTCTCCAGCTCACGCGGATGGCTGTAGTGCGCCATGAGCGCGAGCTGGCGACCCGCTTTCCGGACGTCCTCGAACAGCCGAAGCAGATCGTCGGCGTCGTTGTCGGTGAGGAATCGGTACGGCCAGTAGGCGGTCGCCTTGGTGCCGATCCGGATGCTGTTGATGTGCGAGAGTGCGGGGTCGAGCAGGGGCTCGATGTAACGCCGCAGCGTGGCCGTCTTCATGATCAGAGGGTCCCCGCCGGTGAACAGCACGCTCTGAACCTCGGGGTGCTCGACCAGGTAGGCTGCGAGCTTCTCGCCCTCCTTCGCCGCGAACTTCAACTCGTCGAGGCCCACGAACTGGGCCCACCGGAAGCAGTAGGTGCAGTAGGCATGACAGGTCTGCCCGTTGCTGGGGAAGAACAGCACCGTCTCGCGATACTTATGCTGCATGCCGGGCAGGGGCTCGCCCTCGAGGTGCGGAATGTTGAAGACCATCTGCCCGGCCGGATGCGGGTTGTGAAGCATCTGGATCTTGTGCGCCTCGGCTTCGAGTTCTTTGGCCGGCGTCTGATTGGTCACCAGATCCAGCATGTGCTTGAAGTCCTTGGTGTCGAGCATGCCCTCCTGGGGGAAGGTGAGCTGGAAGATCGGATCTTCGGGGACGTTGTTCCAGTCGATCAGCTCCTCCACCACGTAGTTGTTGACTCGGAACGGGAACACCGCGGAGACGGCACTCATGGCCGTGCGGATTCCCGCTGGGACCTTTTCCAGCTGGGCTATCTTGCCCAGGTCGCGTCGGGTGTAGGCCTTGTACTTGCGCGGCTCGATTTTCATGGCGGTTTCTCCTTTCGGCACGGAGTCTCGGGTCCGGGTGGCGGTTCTTGCGAAGCGGGCGGAGACGGCACGGCGACGAGCGCCGAGAGTGGCGCGGTCCGGATCACGTTCTTCGGTGCTTGGGAAGGGCCGTAGTCGCCCCCGCTGGCGGATGGTTTCGCCCGCGGGACGAGAGGGCCGCCGGGCGACAACACGAAGACCGGCGAGGAGTTGGGGTGCGGAAAACATTCTACGGTTTCATGAGATAGGGGGCAAGCCAGGCGGGCGACCGGGCGACCGCTCCCACCCCGGATCCACAGAGACATCGAAAGCGCGCATGCTAGGATTCCCCCGCTCTCAACCCCTCGATCCTTCGTGCGCGCGATGCGCATCTCCGGGCCGCCCCAGCCACGTCGGCCTGATCCGGCTCAGAGCTTCCACGGCCCCCACTCTCATGCCTGATTTCGACGCCCAGAACTTCGCTCTCGGTCTGACCAATTATCTCGTCCTGCTCTTCTCGCTTTCGTTCCATGAGTCCGCGCACGCCTGGACCGCGCTCCGGCTGGGAGACGACACCGCGGCCAGTCTGGGCCGGATCACCCTCAATCCCTTGCCGCACATCGACCTCTTTGGCACCATCCTGATGCCCCTGCTCCAGATCTTTGGCGGCTTCTCTGTCCTGGGCTGGGCCAAGCCCACGCCCTACGATCCGCGCCGGTTCCGGCGGGATGTATCGCTCCGCCGCGGCCACATCTTTGTGGCGGTGGCCGGACCCCTTTCGAACCTCATCCTGGTGGGCGGGTTCAGCATCCTGCTGGCCCTGGCCGTCCGGTTCGGTATGTCCGAGGAGGCGGGGGCGGGACTCGTCAACGTGCTCAAGACCGGCGTGGTGCTCAACGTGACTCTGGCCATCTTCAATCTGCTCCCGATTCCACCCCTCGACGGATCGCATCTGGTGTCCTGGTCTCTCCCCCGGGAACTGGGCGAAAGATTTGACTCCTTCGCCCACGGCTACGGCACCCTGCTGCTCTTCGTCCTGTTCTTCAGCGGGCTCCTCGGCTATTTGATCGACCCCCCGCAGCGGTTCGTCCTGGGCTTGATCCAGAGCCTTATCTTCTAGGATCCCCACATGGATACCTCCGCCCGGCCGCGCGTTCTCTCCGGCATGCGCCCCACCGGCGCCCTGCACCTCGGGCACCTCACGGGGGCGCTCGACAACTGGGTTCGCCTTCAGGACACCTACGAGTGCTTCTACAGTGTCGTCGACTATCACGCCCTCACCACCGATTATGCCGATCCCTCAGCGATCCGGCAGAACATCATCGAGGTGACCCTGGACTGGCTGGCCGCGGGCATCGACCCCGCCCGCTCCAGGGTCTTCATCCAGAGCCTGGTGCCCGAGCACGCGGAGCTGCATCTGCTCCTGTCCATGACCACGCCGGTGTCGTGGCTGGAACGCGTGCCCACCTACAAGGACGTGCAGGCGAATCTCGAAAATCGCGACCTCGCCACCTACGGCTTCCTCGGCTATCCGCTTCTCCAGACCGCCGACATCATCATCTACAAGGCGAACGCGGTGCCGGTGGGTGAGGACCAGGCCCCCCACATCGAGCTGTCGCGCGAGATCGTGCGTCGGTTCAACAATTTCTACGGCCCGGTCTTTCCGGAGCCGCAGACTCTTCTGACCCCCGTCCCCCGCACCCCGGGGACGGACGGCCGCAAGATGTCGAAGAGCTACAACAACTCCATCTTCCTCAAGGACACCGAAGCCGAAATCCGATCGAAGCTCAAGACCATGGTCACGGATCCGGCGCGTCAGCGCAGGACCGACAAGGGCGATCCCGCCAAGTGCCCGGTCTTCGATCTACACAAGGCGTTCTCGACCCAGGAGACGCGCGACTGGGCCACCGCCGGATGCACCACCGCGTCCATCGGCTGCATCGAGTGCAAGGCGAAGCTGGCCGGCCATGTGGTGGCGCGGATCGAGCCCATGCGCCAGAAGCGGGAAGATCTGGCCGCGCGTCCGGACACCGTGATGGATATTCTGCGCGCCGGCAGCGCCCGCGCGCGCACCGTGGCCCAGGGGACGATTCAGGAAGTCCATCAGGCCATGAAGATCGCCTACTGATGTCCGGGCCCAACGACGAGGTCGGGCGGCCTTCGGGTGAGGCCGGGTCCCCCCCCCGCCCTATCTCCTCCCGAAGACGCGAGGGAAGCCTCGGCTTCCGGCCCCGGAGCGGCGGACGAGGCCGTTCCGACCGAACCCGAAGGCGCCCCCAGACTCACCGCCCCCGCGGGCTGGGAGCCCACCTTCCCGGATGACGCTCCGAAGATTCAGGTGAAGTTCGACATCCAGGACTTCGAAGGCCCGCTGGACCTGCTCCTGCACCTTATTCGCAAAGACCGGATGGACATCCGCGATATCGCCATCGCTCCCATCACCCGCCAGTACATCGAGTACATCAAGCTGATGACCATCCTGAATCTCGAGGTGGCGGGCGAGTTCATGGTCATGGCAGCGACCCTGATCCACATCAAGTCGAAGATGCTGGTGCCGGTTTCGCCCAGCGAAGTGGCGGAGGACGGTGAGGATCCGCGCGAGCTGCTGATCCAGCGCCTGCTCGAGTTCGAGCGCTACAAGCAGGCCGCCGGGCTCTTGAGGCAGCAGTACGAGATCCGCACCGCCACCTGGATCCGGCCGGACGCGGTGGTGCCGAAGTTCAAGGACGACACCGGTGAGGAGATGCTGGAGGCCGGCCTCTTCGATCTCGTCTCCGCCTTCAAGGAACTCCTCGATCGGCGGAAGCTGCTGGTGCAGCTCGAGGTCGAAGGCGAGGGCAAATCGCTCGATCAGGCCATCGCCGATCTGCTGGCCATGATCAAGGCGGGCGAGTCGCTGGAGTTCATGACTATTTTCGAGAACCTCAACACCAAGGCCGAAATGATCCTGACTTTCGTCGCCCTGCTGGAACTGATCCGGCTCAAACGGGTCAGGGTCTACCAGCGGTCCGCCTTCGAGGCCATCCGTCTGTTCCGGCCCATCGGACCCGTGGACGAAGTCCCCACCTTCACGACCACTTTTTCCTGAGCCAGAAGCCCCCATGTCCGAAGACGAAGTCAACCCGCCCGCGACCGACGAACAGGTCGAGAGCGCTCCGCCCGCCAAGCACGACAACCACGACAACCACGATGACCATCGCGACCACGGTGAAGAGGGCGCGATCCCCGAGGAACTCCATCCCCGGCCGGAGGAGATTCTGGCCATCGTGGAGGCCCTCACCTTCGTCTCGAAGGAACCGGTCACCATGAAGGACCTGGCCCGGATGTTCAAGGGCGTCGATAAGGCGGTGATCGAGGAACAACTGGCCCAGCTCAAGGCCCTCTATGCCGCTGGTCACCGGGGGCTGCAGTTCATTGAGGTGGCGGGCGGCTACCAGATCACCTCCCGTCCCGAGCACAACGAATGGGTGCGCGAGCTGCTCGACCCGAAGTCTCCGGCCCGGCTCTCCACCCAGGCTCTCGAGACCCTCGCCGTCATCGCCTACAAGCAGCCGGCCACCCTGCCGGAAATCATCGAGCTGCGCGGCATCAAGTCGGGCGGGGTGGTGAAGACCCTGCTCGAGCGCCGGCTCATCAAGATCCTGGGCCGCAAGGAGGTGGTGGGCCGTCCTCTGCTCTACGGCACCACCAAAGAATTTCTGCTTCAGTTCGGTTTGATGGATCTCGGCGATCTGCCCCGGATCGAGGACTTCGCCGAGATTCTGGGCGAAGATGTCGATGTGATGGGACTCAAGCGCGCGCTCGAAACTCCCACCCCGACCGAGACCCCTTTTCTCGACCCTGATCCGCCCGACCCGGATCAGCGCGACCTTCCTTTCGACTCGACTCTCGACGCCGACGACATCTCGGAAGCGGCCGCGAACGCAAAGGCCGAGCAGGGACCCGACCGAGCCACCAACCCATCCTCCGACTCGTCCTCCCCGGACGGGACGGATTCCGACCGATCGGAGTCCTGAGCCATGTTGGAACGCCTACAGAAAATTCTCTCCCGCGCCGGTGTCGCCTCCCGGCGCGCCGCCGAGGAGCTCATCACCCAGGGCCGGGTGAGCGTGAATGGCGAAATGGTCCAGGAACTGGGGACCAAGGCCGATGCCTCGAAGGACTCCATCAAAGTCGATGACCATCGGATCAAACCCGTAGTCGAGAGCGTGTACCTGCTGCTCCACAAGCCCAAGGGTGTGGTCTCCACGCGGTCCGACCCCGAAGGGCGCACCACGGTCATGGACCTGGTGCCCCGCGTGCCCGGCCTCTATCCGGTGGGCCGCCTCGACTACGCGACCGAAGGCCTGATTATCCTCACCAACGATGGCGCCTTCGCCGAACGGGTGGCCCACCCGCGCTACGAGGTCGAGCGTCGCTATCACGCCAAGGTGAAGGGCACGCCCACCCCTCAAACCCTGCTCCGGGCTCGGCGCGGTCTGGTGATCGATGGGGAGCGACTGGCCGTCGACGGCGCGCGCGTGATCGAACCGGCGGAGAACTCCTGGGTTGAAGTGAGGCTCCACGAAGGAAAACACCTTGAAGTGCGCCGCCTCCTTCAGGCCCTGGGCCATCCGGTCGAGACGCTCAAGCGGGTGGGCCTGGGAATGCTGACCACGGCCAACCTGAACGTGGGGGAGTTCCGCTCCCT
>JAQBHL010000320.1:0-5415 GCA_032127745.1 Acidobacteriota bacterium | reverse complement strand
GAGGTGATCGGCGCGCAAAGTGTCGATCGAGACCAGCAGCAGGTTCTTCGGGGCCCTTGTTGTCCCGGACCACGTTCGACTCCAGTCCGGTCGCGCAATGAGGAGCCAGGCTCCAGCAAGAGTAGCGGCAGCAAGGAACATCAGGGCGGCGCGACGCGCCGTGGAGGGGTTGCTCGATGGTTTCATGGCTCCTGGCCGAGTTCCGCCAGTCGGGACCGGGCGGGTGCGAAGCCGGGGTTGAGCTCGAGGGCCTTGCGGAAGAATGGTGGAGCCTCGGTCTTCTTTCCGAGACGCAGCAGAGCGAGCCCCAGGTTGTAGGCATATTGGGCCTCGCCGGGATCGCGCTTTACGGCTTCGCGGAAGGCGGCCTCGGCGTCCGCCAAACCGTCGTTGCCTCCGAGGACCATGCCGAGGGAATTCCAGAAGTCGGCGGGGCCCGGGTCGATCTCCACCGCCTCTCGCATGATCCGAATCGCCTTCTCCGCGTCGCGGGCGTCGCGGTACATCTCTCCGAGCTTCATGCGCAGAAGCGCGTCTTTGGGTGAGAGGGGCAGGGCCGCCTCGTAGGCGGCGATCGCCTCCTTGGGCTTCTCGAGGGTCCGAAGGAGGGCGGCTTCGGCCTCGAAGATCCGGGCATCCCTGGGGTTCGCCGCCTGGCCTTTCTTCAAGGTGGCGAGCGCCCGTCCCGTATCGCCGAGTGCTGTGTAGCAGTTGGCGAGACCCACATAGGCGGTTCCGTAGGCGGGCAGACGGGCGATGGCGGCCTCGAAGTGAGGAGCCGCGTCGCGTGGCCGCTTCTGCTCGTAAAGGGCCCGGGCCAGGTAGTAGTGCACCTCGAAACTCTCGATTCCGCGCGCCAGGAGTTTCTGAAACTGATTGGCGGCGCCCGCGGGGTCTTTCCCCCGAAGGCGAGTCAGCCCTTCGCGCATCAGAGTATTGACCGCCTTGTAGTCCTCGAGCTTGTCCTTCGGATCGGCGCCGGTCTTCACGGTCAGTCCAGAACCTCCGGCGCCGATGTAGCCCAGGGCGCCGAGCTGTTCCAGCATCTCGGGTGGAACCGCGGCGGCGGCCGCAGGGGACTGAGATTGGGTCTTCTCCGCGGCCAGCCGCTGCATCAGCGCGGCATTCAGTGCTTCGGCCTGGGCGGGCGACGAGGCGATGAGGTTTCTGGACTCGGCCGGGTCGGCCCGCAGGTCGTAGAGCTCGGGCCGGGGAGCCAGGATGTACTTGAAGCGGCCGTCGCGTAAGGCGCGCAGGTCACTCCAGCCGAAGTGCAGAAGCGGGGTCAGCGACTCGGCGTAGGTCTCCGCTTCGGGGGGCTCCGGGCCGCCGCGCAACGTGGGCGCGAGGCTGCGACCGCTGAAATGAGCGGTCGGGGGGAGGCTCACCCCAAGAAGATCCAGAACCGTGGGCAACAGGTCCACGCTTCGCGCGGTGGCGCGGAGTTGCCGGCCCGGCACGATCCCCGGACCCCGGAGGAGCAACGGGACCGCAAGAGTCGTCTCGTAGACGAAGTAGCCGTGGACCGCCTCTCCGTGCTCCCCCAGTCCCTCGCCATGGTCGGAGGTGACGACCATGAGCGTTTCCCCCCGGATCCCCAGGCTGGCCAGGGCGGCATCCAGCCGGCCCACCAGTTCGTCGGACCAGGACACTTCTCCGTCGTAGGGCCGATCCGCATAGCGTGACGCGAAGGGCTCGGGAGGTTCGTACGGATCGTGGGGGTCGTACAGGTGGAGCCAGAGGAAGAGCCGCGAGTCGCGGTGAGTCCCGAGCCAGGCCACGGCTTCGGCGGTGGGGATGTCTCCGCGTCGCTGGATCGTGTTCAGGAAGCGGGCGTCGTCGGCGCCGACGTCGAAATGGTCCGAAAAGGTGTCGAAACCTCTGGCCAGTCCCGACTGTCTAGAGAGCACGATCGACGAGACGAAAGCAGCGGTTGAAAACCCTTCGGCCTTCAGCCTTTCGGTCAGCGTGGGCACGTCGTCGCGCAGGGCCGGGGAGACATTGTCACGTATCCCGTGCTCGGCGGGATACAGACCCGAAAGAAGGGTGACGTGAGAGGGGCGGGTGAGAGGAACCTGGACGCCGGCGTCCAGGGCGCGGGCTCCGTCGCGCGCGAGCGCATCGAGATGGGGCGTGTCCACCGAGCGGTTCCCGTAGGCTCCAACGCGGTCGGCCCGGAGCGTGTCGATCGTGACCAGCACGAGGTGTCGGGCGATGGGCGGAGGCGCGGCCCGGCAAGATGCCAGCGCCAGGGCCGCCAGTGGAACCATGGCGCCGATGAGCCGTGCCGTTCCGCGCGGGGGGCGAGGACTCAACCGGAGAAAGGGAGCAATTCCGTCAGGTCCGGTGCGTCGGCGGGGAAGCACGCTGCCGCGCAGGCACAGGAGGCGCGCGTCGCCGGCCTTGTGGAACAAATGGTTCGACTCTCCCGCCACTTCGGGATACTACTCTGGCCGAAACGGGGGTCACCAGGTCATGACCACGCGCAGGAAGATAGACACCGTCTCGATCTGCCTCGGATTCAGCAACCCTCTTCGGCGAAGGAAGGCCAGGACCCAGGAACGTGACGAACCACGGCCGCGCCGGGCTCAGGGCGTCGCGCGTTCCGCGAAGACCTGCCGGGCCGCTCGCAGATGGGCGAGCACGGCCTCTCGTTCCTCCGCGGAGTTCCAGCCCGGGTGCTCCGATGCGGCGGCGATGAGCCGGTCGATCCAGGCCATGAAGTAGCGCGCGTCCCCGGCGTTGCGGACCGGCCTTCCGGCGACGGTCACATAGACCGGACTGGTGGTGGCGAACGGGTAGATATCGAGGATGGGCGCGCGCGAGTGATCCGCGTAGGCGCGCAGGGGTACCAGCCGCTTCGCTCGGCTTTCAAAGTGACCGTCCCGCTGAACGAAGTGCGGTCGCCTTCGAGCGGAAGGCTGGCCACGACTTCACCGCTCGCCACGATTTCCAGTTTGTCGACGGGCACGATCGAACGCAGCGAGACCTGGGCCTCCAGCATTCCTGCCGCGGGCAGCAGTATTTCGTCCCCTGCTTCCTTCCCCTGCACAGCGAAGCCGAGCAGCGGCCCATTGGTCGCGAAGGTGCGACCTGCCTTCAGGCCGGCCAGGAAGCGTTCGTGGTCCAGGGTCGGCCCCGCTTTGACAAAGACGCGGTTGAGTCCTATCGGCCCGCGCAATGACGCGTAGTTCGCCATGGCGTCGGTGCCCGCACCCGCGGGGATGCGGAAGCCGCAGTTGAGCAGCTGATACCAGACTCGCGCGGTCGCGCGGTGATCGGAAAAGCCCACGACTTCGTAGTAGTCGAGCTTGCCCAGGGCCACGTCCACCGGCAGTTCGTTGGTGAGCGGTTCATCCAGCTTCGCCGGGTCCGGGTAGGTGTCGAAAGGATGAACGTAGCCGGTGAGCGCGCCCTGGGCGTGGGCAAGGTCGAAGATCGCCGCGTTTTCCGGATACAGGCTCGCCGCGCCGGTGTTGACGTAGCCCGCGTAGCCCGGAATGAGGATGTTTTCGCTCAGGCCGAGCAGGCCGGTGTGGCCCCAGTGGCTGGTGTGGTACTCCTGAGTGTGGGCGATGATCGCTTCCGCGGTGGAGGCGCGATCATTGCCGCGGCCACGGAAGTATCCGATGTCGGGCGCCCGCTGTTCCTTGTTCACGATGAGGCTCTCGACCACGTGCAGGTCCTCGGCCGCGGCCTGGAAAGCGAGGCGCTTCGGATCGTCGCGGTAAGCGCCGCCGTAGTTCATGTGCACGTGCAGGTCGCCGCTCTACCAGCCGCGCGCGGGCAGGTCGTCGAGTCGGGGGAGGGCGATGGTCAGGCGCTCGCGGGCGCCTTCGGCCAGGGTGAGCGAGCGGTGAACCACGCCGTACTCGAGTCCGCGGGTCGCTTCGATGCTCAGGGTCCCCGCGGGCACGCGCAGCGTCGACATCCCGGCGGTGTGAAAGTAGCCGTATTCGATCTTGCGTTCCGCGCGATCAAAGTGATCGTCGGCCTGACGCCAGGCATCGTCGGAGGCGTAGCTCCGGCCATCCGGTCCGGTCACCGAGAGCCGCGCGGGCATTTCGTGGCCGTTGCGGGCGTCCACGACCGCGATCTCCAGAGCCGCCACGGGGCCGAGCGGAATCCGCTCTTTGATTGCCACCGTCTGTCGCCGCCCGCCCGGCAGATCGAGCAGCATCAGTTCGGTGTTGCCATGCTCGTTGGAAATGTAGGCCACGCGGCGCGAGTTGGGCGAGAAGCGCGGGGCGGTGGAAAGCAGGCACTTGAAACGGCTGTTCCGATGAGCGTCCTTGGCCCTTGGGGTCTTCATCGCGGGTGTGACGGGCCACATAGCGTCACATCGCCCGGGACGGGCGGCGGTTCGGCCCGTTAGCGTCCTTTCGGTCGAAGCCATCCAGGGCCTTGACGAGGAGAAAGGCAAGCATCATGAAGAACACACTTCACGCAATGGGTCTGGCGGTCGCGCTGACCATGGCGCAGGTTGCCGCGGCCGACGAACCCGCGAAGGAACCCCGGGAGAGCGCCTTCACCCTCGGCGCCATTCAAAGATCGATCAAGGCCGGCATGTCGGCCAGCGAGGTCGTGGACGCGGCGGGCTCGCCGAACCTGGTCACCCGCGGTCGGAATGGACAGGAGTCGTGGGTCTACGATCGCTTCGCCACCGAGACGTCGGAGCAGAGTGTCCAGGCCGGCGGCGGGGCCCTGGGTTCCGCCTCGGGGGCAAGCTCCGGGATCCTGGGCGCGCTGGGCATAGGGGGGGCCAAGAGGAAGACCACGACCACCCAGCGAACCCTCATGCTGGTGGTGACCTTCGGATCCGACGGCATGGTCGAGTCCTTCACCTACCGATCGTCGAGGTTCTAGGAGGTCGCCATGCGCAACCCCAACTGGATTCTTCTTGCCGTTGCCACCGCCGCCCTGGCCGAGGGCTGTGCGTCCGCGCCCCGGGAGCAGCGAGTCCCGGTGGCGCCCATGGGGATGCGCGAGGCCCAGACCCGCTATTTTGAGCGCACCAGCGCCACCAACGCCATGAAGGCGGTCATCGACATGCTGCAGGACGGCGAGTTCACCATCGATCGCACCGACGCCGACCTCGGACTCGTGGTGGGAACGCGTTCCCGGGTACGAAATCCGAGCGGTGATCAGAAGGCTCTCAAGTGGACGGCCATCGTCTTTACCTACGGTCTGGCTGCCCTGCTCCCCTGGAGCAAATCCGAGGCCACGCAGATAGAAGCCGATGTCAACGTCACACCCGTCGGAGAGGGGGTGCGGGTGAGGATGACCCTGCAGCTGCGGATCCTCGACAAGAATGGGAGACTTGAGAGAGCGGAGGCGCTCACGGACAGCGCCCTGTATCGCGATCTCTTCGAACTCCTCGGCCGCAGCCTCTTTGTGGCCGAGGCGAGCTAGCCG
>JAQBHL010000319.1:0-6207 GCA_032127745.1 Acidobacteriota bacterium | reverse complement strand
GTGGGCCACCAGCCGGCCCGCGTGCATGAGGGCGATCCGGTCGCAACGCTCGGCCTCGTCGAGGTAGTGGGTGGTGACGATCAGGGTGATCCCTTCGCCCGCCATCTCGTCGATCAGGGTCCAGAACCTTCGGCGCGAAATGGGGTCCACCCCGCCGGTGGGCTCGTCGAGGAAGACCACCTTGGGTCCGTGGAGCACCGCGCAGGCCAGAGCCAGCCGCTGCTTCCAGCCTCCGGGAAGCGATCCGGTGATCAGGTCTTGCTTGCCCTCGAGGCCCGCGGTGGCGATGGCCCAGGCCTCCCGTTCACGCATCCTCGAGCCCGTGAGTCCGTAGACGCCCCCGAAGAAACGCAGGTTCTGCCTGACCGTCAGGTCGTCGTACAGGCTGAAACGCTGGGTCATGTAGCCGATCCGATGCTTCAGGGCTTCAGGGTCTTTCGCGACATCGATGCCGAGGACGCGGGCCTGCCCGGAGGTGGGAGCGAGCAGTCCGCAGAGCACGCGGATGGCCGTGGTCTTCCCCGCGCCATTCGATCCCAGAAGGCCGAAGACTTCGCCCTCCGAGACGCGGAGCGAGAGATCGTCGATCGAGGTGAAGGCGCCGAAGCGCTTGACCAGATGTTCGACCTCGATCACCACCGGGGCGTCGGCCGTCTCGCGGGAGGAAAGTGCGCTCGCCATCTCACCGTCCCACCGCGCGGGTGAGATTCGCCCGGGCCACCTGGATCTGAGCATCGGTTCGGGTGGCGTCGAGTTGCGCCTGGAGCAGACGGGTCTCGGCGTCGAGCAACTCGGTGGAGGAGAGCACGCCCTCGCGGTAACGATCCTGAGCGACTCGGACCGCGTCTCTTGCCGCTTCGATGCCACGCTGCGCCACCACCTTGCCGGCCAGGGTCGATTCGAGTTCGAGCCGGCGGGTGGTCACGTCGAGGCGGATGTGGGACTCGAGGTCCGCGAATTGCGCGCGCATCGCGTCCGTCTGGGCCTGGGCCTGGGCAGCGGAGGCGCCGGCGCGACCGCCATCGAGGACCCTCCAATTGACCCCCACTCCGATGCTCCATGAATCGTTCCAGGTGCCGGCCAGAGGCAGGATGCGGGGGTTGGGATTCGCGTAGTCGAAGCCCGCCTGCAGGCCCGCCTGGGGGCGGGTGGCCGACCGGGCCAGGCGGACACCGGCTTCCATGGCCCGAATGCGCGCCCGCAGCGCTTCGAGCTCGGGCCGGGCGGCCATCGCCTGGGCGATCATCTCCTCGGTTTCTTTCCCGGTCGCGGGCGCGGCCGCGGGGGTGGGTTCGAGTTCGAGCACGGTGCCGGCACTCTCTCCGACCAGGCGAAGCAGGCTGGCCGTGGCCATGGCGGCGGCGTTCTCAGCCTGGACCCGGCCGAGCTCGGCCCGCTCGCGTTCCACGATCACGGCCAGGACTTCGTTGCTGGCGGAAAGTCCGAGGTCCTGACGGTTGCGCGCGTCCTTGAGGTGCGCCTCGTACAACACCACCGCCTCCCTCAGCACGCGAGCGCCCTCGCGGGCGGTAAGGACGTCCACGTAGGCCACGTGGGTTTCGAGAGTGAGATCGTTCTCGGCCGCGGCCCGGTCCGAGGTGGTGGCGCGTTCGGTCTCGGTGGCGGCGGTGATCTGAGACTCGACCCGACCGCCGGTGTACAGAGGGAGGGTGGCGCCCGCATGGGCTCGCCAGTTGTTCGCCAGATTGGGGAAGATCGTGCGGGGGGGCGATCCGGGGAAGGTGAGAATCAGTTCCGGTACGTTGGAATAGCGCGTGTAGCCCGCGAACAGGTCCAGGTCTGGACGACGGCCCGCTTGGGCGCCCCGCACGCCTTCGGAGGCCGCGCGGGTGAGGGCGGTGAGCGAGGTGAGTCGAGCCGAGGCGGTCCGGGCGCGAGCCAGGGCCTCGTCCAGAGTCATCCGAACCGTGGCGGGGGCCGCGACCTGAGCGGCCTCGCCCGCGAAGAGCGAGGACGCCGCGATCATGAAGAACGAGAAATGGGCCAGGCGTTTCAAAGGGCGCCTCCTGTCTGGGCCGCTTCGGCTTCGCGAGCCTGAATGCGGGCGATGAATACATCTTCGAGGGAGTGGGGAATGGGGCGCGCGGAGAGGACTTCAAGGCCCTGGGCCCGGAGGTCCGCGGCCATCTGCTCGGTCCAGGCGACGGCTTGTGAACCGTCGACTCTTGGGAGGGTGACGTGGACGCGTTCGCCGAACGCTTCGACCTCCCGCACCTCTGCGCGCGCGCCAATGATCTCCATGGCCTGGCGCTTGGGATGGGCCAGGATTTCGATCATCGCGCCCTCGGCCTGAGCCCGCACCGCGTCCGGCGTACTCACCTCGAGTATGCGTGACCGGTCCATGAGGGCGATCCGCTGACAACGCTCGGCCTCGTCGAGGTAGGGCGTGGTGACGAGGAGGGTCAATCCGTCCCGCTGCAGCCGGGCCAGAATCTTCCAGAAGTCGCGGCGCGACACCGGATCGACGCCGGTGGTGGGTTCGTCCAGGACCAGGAGTTCCGGGGTATGGATCAGCGTGCAGGCCAGAGCGAGCTTCTGTTTCATGCCGCCGGAGAGCCGGTCGGCGAGGCGGGTTCGAAACGGGGTCATGCGAAGCATGTCGAGAAGTTCCTCGCCGCGCGCCTTCGAATTGCGGACGCCGTGGATATCGGCGAAGAAAGCCACGTTCTCATCCACGGTCAGATCGCCGTAGAGCGAGAAGCGTTGCGAGAGGTACCCGATCCGCTTCGAGAGTTCGTCGGTCTGGTTCCAGGGATCGAGGCCGCAGGTACGAACCCGGCCGCCATGCGGAGCGAGAAGGCCGAGGATGACGCGCAGGGTGGTGGTCTTGCCCGCCCCGTCCGGCCCGATCAGACCGAACATCTCGCCGCGTTCCACGGTGAACGACACGTCGTTCGCGGCCACGATGTCGCCGTAGCGGCGGACCAGGCCCGAAACTTCGACCACCGGTCCGTCGGAGGGTTGACTCACGGCGCCGACTCCACCGGTACGAAGGTCGCTTCGGCCGGCATGCCGGGCTTGAAGAACCCGTCCGTATTGTCGAGACCGACCTTCACCCGATAGACGAGCTTTATGCGCTCATCGCGGGTCTGGACATTCTTGGGCGTGAACTCCGCCTTGGAGGAGATGTAGGTCAGGGTGCCTTTGCGGGTCTGGCCGCCGTCGGTGGTGACCGTGGCTTCCTGGCCGATACGGATGCGGGCGAGATCGACGTCGGTCACATAGACGGTCAGCCAGGCCTCGCTCAGCTTGGTGATGACGCAGATGGGTGAGCCCATCTGGAGCTGTTCGCCGGGCTCGGCCACCCGCGAGGTGAGGACGCCGTCGGTGGGGCTCATGAGCGACGCGTCGTCGATCTGCTGCTGTAGTTGCGCGATCCTCGCGTCAAGGGAGGCGACCCGCGCCCGGGCTCCCGCGATTTCCTCCGGGCGGGAACCGGCGTGAAGGCGGGCCAGGGTTTGCCGCTGCGCGCCCAGCCGAGCCTCCAGAATCTTGCGCCTCGTGTTCGCGTCGTCACGGGCCTTCTCGGTGCCGGACCCGCGGTCGAGGAGGCCCTGCATGCGGTCGAGGTCGAGTTGGGCGCCCGCGATGTCGGCTTCGGTGGCCCGGATCTGCGCCTCCACCTCTGCGATGTCTTCCTGGCGCGCCCCCGCGAGGCGAAGGCGCAGTTCGGCCGCGGCCTGAGCGCGGTCCGCGCTGGCCTGGCGCACCAGGATCTCGACGTCGGTGGTGCTTTGCCGCGAGATCAGCTGACCGGCCTTCACCGGGTCGCCCTCCTGGAGTGGCGCCTCCATCAGACGTCCGGCGACTTTGGCCGAGATGTGAACGTCGGTGGCCTCGACATGACCGGCGGCCACGATCTTGGTATTCGTGGCCTGGGCACGGCAGCCTGCGATGGCGCCGGCGACGAACACCAGCAGCGCGAGAGAGCGTTTCATTGGGGTTTTCCTCATGGCTACTTCTGAACGGAGGCTTCGGTCGTCGCGGGAGTCAGCGAGCGTCCAAGAACCTCGAGAAGATGGTTGAGCATGTCGTCGTTGCTCGGCGAGGGCAGGCCCGGCGTCTGGCGGGGCAGCACGCGTTCGCGGAACGACGTTCCCGCGAAATGCAGCAGCAGGGGTCCGAGCATGGTCAGGTGAAACAGCAAGGGATCAACTCCGCGGAAGGCTCCGGTTCGCGCTCCCGCATCGAGCGTCTCGCTCACGAAGCCGATGATCTGGCCAAGGGTGCGGGAGGCTTCCGCGTCCATGGTCTTCCCTCCGGCGAGGATCTCGCGCAGGATGATGTGGGGTAGGGCCGGCCTCTCTTCGAGGTGCCTGGCCACTCGGGTGTACAGCGCCCGAAGTCGCGCTTCTGGTCCAAGATCGCTCTCCTTCAGGCGATCGATCTCGTCGAGTACGCCCAGGAAGAGTCTCAGCAGCACGGCCTTGTGGAGGCCGAGTTTGGAGCCGAAATGGTAGTAGATCATCGCCTTGTTGGCTTGCGCGCGGCGGGCGATCTCGTCCACCCTGGCCCCGCTAAAGCCAACTTCCATAAATACTTGCGTCGCGGACTCCAGAATCGAGACCCGCGTCCTTCCCTGGTCCTCTGCGGTCGCGATCTGTTGACTAACCATTTAGTTTAACTAGAAGGTTAGTAGATCAGGATCCGGGAGGTCAAGGCTTTCTTGAATCTTGCTTGCCGTGTAGCGCGCGCCTTCCACCTTGTCGTCGTCGGTATCCTTCCATAGGGCGACCCCCCCCACATGCCGTAGCCGAGGAGGCTCACCGGGTCTCGAGACGCCTGGTCGTCTTGGAGTTGCATGGCCCCCTCCCGATCTTTCTGAGCCCCCTGAGCCCCCTGAGCCCCCAGCCATGTTGCAAGGGATCCGGCCCCCGTGAGCGCGATGGAATCGTGGGAAACTCCGGGGTCGTTCCCATCCGGTGCTCGCGAACCCACTACGCCAGGAGGAGCCATGGCCGAACCGAAGACCCACGTGAACGCCCCCAGCATGGATGGGCTTCTCGAGCGGACCACCAAGGGGGAGCGCCGGGACGACTACCTCGCGATGATGAAAATCATGAAGAAGGCGACCAGATCCGAGCCGCGCAGCCGACCCCCTGATCTGGGTGCGCCGTCCCCTCGATCTTTGACCACCATTTCCGCATGTGTTCGAATAGCGTCTTCCGCGAGATGTTCCGAGCCCACGAATCCAATGAGCGGCCCCGCGAATGAGCGCTAACCATCCATCCATCGTCGTCATCAGCGGGGCGGAGGCCGGAACCGTCCTAAGCATCGACGAGGTTCTGAAGGACTTCTCGATCGGCGCCGGCGGCGACAGTCATCTGATTCTTTCGGGGCCGGCGGTCTCGCCCGTGCACGCCGCCCTCTTTCTTGACGATGAAGGCCAGGTCTCAGTCTCGGATTCCAGGAGTGGTACGGGAGTCTTCGTCAACGGAAAAAAGGTGACCGAACAGTCTCTGAGCAACGGAGACGAGATTTCCCTCGGTCCGCCGGATGACCCCGGCAGTCCTCGTCTTCGCTTTGTGGCCGCCGGTTCGGGACTCCCCGCAATGGAGTCTGGCGTCCCGGGACTTCAAGAACTCGGCGGTGTCGATCTGAGCGGGCTGCCCGATGTCGCGGCGACGCTGGAAATGGACCGGCCGCCGCTCGAGGCGGAAGCGGGCCTCGATTCGTTGGGCGAAGAGCCCGAACTGCTGGGGCATGTCGAGTCGTTGCCGGAACCGGAACCGGCCTCCCTCTCCATGGATGAGTTCCCTCCTCCGGAAGCGTTCGGGGAGTCCGAGCCTCTTCCGCAACCGGACACCCTTCCCAAGATGGAACCGCTTCCCGAACCGAAGCCGCTACCCGAACCGAAGCCGCTTCCCGAGCTGGAACCGCTTCCCGAGCTGGAACCGCTTCCGGAACTGAAGCCGCTTCCCGAACTGAAGCCGCCGCTTCTCGAACCGAAGCCGCTTCCCGAACCGGAACCGCTTCCCGGACCGGAACCACTTCCTGAACCGGAACCACTTCCTGAACCGGAACCGCTTCCCGAACCGGAACCACTTCCTGAACCGGAACCGCTTCCTGAACCGGAACCGCTTCCTGAACCGGAACCGCTTCCTGAACCGGAACCGCTTCCTGAACCGGAACCGCTTCCTGAACCGGAACCGCTTCCTGAACCGGAACCACTTCCTGAACCGGAAC
>JAQBHL010000318.1:0-5595 GCA_032127745.1 Acidobacteriota bacterium | reverse complement strand
GGCCTTCGCCAATTCCGCGTTCCCGACCACCGATACCGCGTCGTATTCCCAGTTCGGATCTTCCATGGAGCCTCCAAAAGAACAAGGGTACGGTACGCTGAACTCGCGTGCCCATGCAAGGGCCGGGAAGAGAGCCCGCGCGGCGACCGGTGCCGACGGTCCACGCCGACCCTGACCGGCGCTCCACAGAGCGCTATTTCCGGCGGTCGGTCGTTCGCTTCACGGCGTCGGCCGCGAGTCGGTCGCCGGGTACTTTCCCACGCAGCTCGAGGTAGGCCTGATAGCCCTTGGCCGCGCTATCGCCGATGCCGAGGCCGTCCTGGGCCCGCGCCAGCCAGTACTTGAGGGGCGCCGTGTATCGGAAGGTCGGGGAGTCGTCGAGGAAGACATCGGATGCCTCACCGACCCGGTTCTCGCAGGCCTCCAACTCGGCGATGGCCCCAGCATGTTTCTCCGCCTCCACGTAGGCCCGCCCGAGCATGTACCGCACCAGCCAAAGGTCGGCGAGGCCACGGGCGGCGGTCAGCACGTCGATCGCTTCCACTGGCTTCCGGGCGGCGAGCGCCAGTTCGGCGCGGATCACTCCACCCATGGCGCGGCTGCGCTTCTGCACCTGTTTCTCGAGGTCGGCGGCGAGGCCACGCGCGGCCTCCGCGCGGCCCGTGGCGGCAAAAATCAGCGCGGCCGGGACGACCACGGCATCGGCCTTGCTGAGCGCCAGCGCCTCGTTCAGGAGCTTTGTCGAATCCTTGCTGCCGGTGGCGACCGCGATTTCGGCCAGGGCCACCAGCTTGAGCGCGCGTGGCGCCTGGAGATTGCCCGCCTCGTCCGACGCCGCGCCCGCCTCGAGTTCGGCCCGCGCCTCCGCGTAGCGACCCTGGTACATGGCGAGATCGGCCCGGCCCATACTGGCGATCGACGCGCCCCGGGTGCTGACCTTGGCCATGTCGGCGTAGGCCGCCAACGCCTCCTCGGGCTTTCCGGCCACCAGCGCGGCCATGGCCAGGGGAAGGTAGGCCTTGTCGTAGGGACGGATGGCGATGGCTTGTCGCGCCTCGGCCGCCGCGGTCTCGAAGTCGCTCGCGTACATGGCGAAGAGGGCCAGGTTTGTCCGGTAATTGAGGTTCTTGGGGTAGATCTCGGTCGCTTTACGGCCCTGCTCGCTCGCCTGCTTGAAGTCGAGCAGTCGGAAGTACGCGATGGCGAGGTTGTTGAGTCCCGGCCCGTCGGACGGGTACTTCTCGACCAGAGCCTTGTAGTTTTCCGCCGCCTGCTCGTCGTTGGCTCCCGGACCCAGGTAGTAAGCACCCAGGGTCCGGAATTTTTCGCGCTCGGTCATGCGCTCCAGGAGAGTGAGCGCCTTCTTGTACATCCGATCGGCCTCGTCGGGCGCCCGGCCAGCAAAGCCGCCACCGCCCAGCCCGAGTAGGCCCGGCCGAAGCTCGGATCGCGCTGAACCGCTTCCTGGTACTGGACGATGGCTTCGCCGAACTTCCCGGCCAGGGCGAGCTCGCCTCCCTGGACGTAGGCGCGCGCCGCCTCGAGCGAGGAGGCGGTGAAGGTTTCGACTCCCGCATCGGTGCTTCCGGCCGCGGTTTCCCCGAGATCCCGCCTGAGACTCGTGGCCATCCGGCCGACCTCCCCGAGCACTGCGCTCTTGTCGGAGGCGGTCGTCTCCTCGGATGCCACGGTCGTTCCGTCGCTCGCGTCGATGACCCGCACCGACAGGGCGTAGCCGGATCCCGCGGAGGCCACCGCGCCCAGGATGACCAGCTTCACGCCGTCGCGCACCGCCACCAGCCTCGCCGTCTGTTCGTCGAGCTGGCTCTCGGGCGCGATCGCGGTGGCCGAACGCAGCGCGTCGCGCCGGGGATATGCGGTGATGAAGGAGGCTCCCTCGATGCCCAGGCCAAGCGCCTGCTCGAGCACGCCGTCGAATACGGGATCGCCGGTCTTGTTCTGGAAGTTCGCAACCAGAACCGATATGGGGGCGCGCGCTTCTTCCGCCACCGGAGCGGCGGTTCGCCGGCCCAGCCACCAGGCCACTCCCGCAAGACCCACCAGGCCCAGAGCCAGGGCGACTCCCAGCGGTCCCCGCAAGCGTGCCGCGGGCCGGGCCCGGACCCCGGGGTGGCCGTTCGCATCGAGATCGGCCAGGTCCGCCACCAGCTCCGCGGTCTTCTGATAGCGCGCGTTGGGATCGTTCTGGACACAGCGGGCCACGATCCGGGCCACCGTCTCGGGAATCTGGGGATCGATCGAGCGGAGGTCGGGCACGCCGCTGTGCATCCGTTTGACCAGCTCGCTCATCGGGCTCGAGTCGGCGCCGGCCCGGGGACGACCGACGAGCATGTTGTGGACGATCAGTCCGAAGGCATAGATGTCGGCCCGGTGGTCGGTGGTCTGGCCGCGCGCCTGTTCCGGAGCCATGTAGGCCACGGTTCCGATGATCTTTCCGGCGCCGGTGGCCAGGGTCTTGCTTTCCACCGAACGGGCGATGCCGAAGTCCATGATGAGGGCCTGCTCGTCGGCGATCATGATGTTGGCGGGCTTCAAGTCCCGGTGGACCACTCCCACCTGATGAGCGGCCCGAAGGCCGTAGGCCACTTCCCTGGCGATGGTGAGGGCCTGCGGCACGGGGATTTTTCCGCTCCGGGCGAGCAATTTCGAGAGGTCCTCCCCGTCCACGTAGGTCATGGTGAAGTACACGATCCCGTCGATCTCGCCGAGGTCGTGGATACGAACCACGTTCGCGTGGGTCACCTGCCGGGAGAGCAGCAGTTCCCTCTTGAAGCGGCGCTCCAGTTCGTGGGCGCTGTCGGCATCCTCGTCCGCCGGTGGCCTGATGACCTTCAGGGCCACGGCCACGCCGAGCTCCGCGTCCCACGCCTGGTACACGGCCCCCATGCCGCCTGCTCCAAGCAGGCGGATGATGTGGTAACGCGTGCCGAAGGCTTCTCCGACGGCCAGCAGACCCGTGCGGCCGCTGCCGCTGGTCTTCGGGCTCGAGGTTCTCTCGCTGGTTCCTTCACCGGTCGTCCCCGGGTTGGAGGGCTCGCCGAGGAGCGTGGCCGCGTCCTCGATGGCGACTTCCGGCAGCGGTGGGGCCGCGCGCGCGGTGGGCGCTTGTGTGCCTGCGTCAGTGGGCGGAGCCTGCAGCGGGGCTCCGCACTCAGGGCAGAATTTCCCGCTTCCTGGATTGGAATGGCCGCACTTCGGACATTTTTCGAGCACCTGCGGAGGATTATGCCACACCGATTTTTCCCTCCCGGCGAGCGTTCCGGAGGCCGGCAGGATGCCCGGCCACTGTCGATACTGGCCGGTCCGTCCAGATTCTTGTGCAAAGGCACGTTTGCGCCGGGGGCTTGGGTCTGCCGGTCAGTCTGGCCGCGCCGTGCTGAACGGTTACGTCATTCATGCGATGGTCCCATGATCCCCTGTCGGGCACGACCGCCCCGACTATCGGGGCGCTCTATTCCCCGGCGGCCTGGCTTCAGGCCGGTCACCGCCGGCGCTCATGGCGCGCGCCGGCACCGACCCATGGCAGTTCGTGGGCGCTGGGCCGACGGTGATCACGGCCGCCAGCGCAGGCTTGCCGGAGTGGCGTCAACGATGACGGCTTCCTTGAAGACACCGACGGCTTCGCAGTGACCACTGCCTGACCCGGGTGGATGGCGAGCGCGATCCCGAGCCTCAGTCGGCTGCGAAATCCCTGACCGCCCGGACCAGATCCGCCCGTGACACTTCGAACTGGCCCGGACGCAGCTGGCGCCACTGGTCCCGGTTCTTCTGTAGCTGGGCCGCGCCCGCGGCCCCGGCCTCGAGATCCTTGAGGGTGACCGTGCCCTTCGCCTTCTCGTCGGAGCCGTAGATCGCGACCAGGGGAATCCCGCATCGGTCCGCGTACTTGATCTGCTTGCCCAGGCCCTTTTCCGCGCCCAGGTACATCTCGGTCGCCACTCCGGCGCGGCGCAGTTCAAAGGTCATGGCCAGGTAGTCGTCGGTGAGGGCGGGGTCGATGGTGGTCACGAGGATCTGGGCGGTGGCCCTGCGCGTGCCCGTGCGTCCGAGCTTGATCAGTGCGGCGAGCAGGCGGTCGACCCCGATCGAGGCGCCGGTCGCGGGGACGCGCTCGCCCAGGAAACGCATGACCAGGTCGTCGTAGCGGCCTCCGCCGAAGACGGAACCGAACTCGGGAGCGTCGAGGAGGACGGCTTCGAAGACCGGCCCCGTGTAGTAAGCAAGGCCGCGGGCGATGCTGAGGTCGATGACCGCACGATCCTCTTGATAGCCGAGATTCTTCAGATGGCGCGAGATCCTGGCCAGCGGTTCGATGGCCGCGTTCGCGCCTTCGACGCCGCTGAAGACGTCGGTGACGGCGGCCAGGATTTCGTCCCGCGTCTCCCCCTTGATAGCGAGGAAGGTCTCGATGCGGGCCACCCGCTCGGGGCCCAGGCCCAGGCCTTCGATGGTGTCGCCCGACTCGTCCTTGTAGCCGGTGGTGAGTTCCTTGCGAACCTTCTCGATGCCGATCTTGTCCAGCTTGTCCAGGACGCGGAAGACGTCGGCGGCGAGGCCCGGATCGATGCCGGCCAGGGGCATCAGCAGATTGAGCACGCCCCGACTGGAGAACCGGACGCGGAAGGGGCCGCAGTCGAGCGCGCCGAGGGTGTCGCACATTCCCGCGATGATCTCGGTGTCGGCGATCTCGGAGGACACGCCCACCGAGTCGAGGTCGAACTGGGTGAACTCGCGGAAACGGCCCGGACCCGGCTTGTCCGCGCGCCAGACCGGCGCCACCTGATACCGGCGGAAGGGCTTGGGCAGGTCCGGATACTGGGCCACGAGACGAGCGAGGGGGACGGTCAGGTCGAAGCGAAGGCCGAGCACATCGTCATCAGGACCCTGGACGCGAAAGATCGAGGCCTGGGCATCGGTTCCGGCGGAACCGGAGAGGACGCGCAGGTGCTCAATGGCCGGAGTGCTGATGGGCACGAAACCGTAGAGTTCGTACACGCCCTGGATCGCCGCGATCATGCGCTCTCGGGCGATCATTTCTCCCGGCAGGAGATCACGAAGGCCGCGGGCAAGCGCGGCTTGGACAAGTTCCATTGGTGGCTGGGCGCTCGAATTCGGGGGTCAGGGGGGCGGGGCCGGTTACCGCACCCCAAACTATGGAGGCCGGATTCACTCCGGCCCGGAGAAGGTGGTACAGACGCTGGGGGTCGAACCCAGGACCTCCTGATCCACAATCAGGCGCTCTAACCAACTGAGCTACGTCTGCCCGGGCAGTTTATTCGATTATGCGAGAAACCAAGGGAGGCGCGCAGACCCGTCCCGGGGACCCGACCGGTATACTGCGATTCCTCGTGCGCCTGTAGCTCAGGTGGATAGAGCGGCAGCCTTCTAAGCTGCGGGTCAGGGGTTCGAGTCCCTTCAGGCGCGTTAATCCTCTTAGCTGGGGGGCGTTGAACGGCCCCGCCCCCCAGACCCCCGTCGCTTCGGCCCAAGTGAATTGGGCCTCCGCTCAGGCGACCGAAACGCGTTGAACGGCCCCGCCCCCCAGACCCCCGTCGCTTCGGCCCAAGTGAATTG
>JAQBHL010000317.1:0-14231 GCA_032127745.1 Acidobacteriota bacterium | reverse complement strand
GCAAGGTGGTGGAAACCCCGCAGAAGGAGAACACCCCCTTCAATCCCCGCTCGCCCTATGGCGTGGCCAAGGTCTACTGCCACTGGATCGCGGTCAACTACCGCGAGGGCTACGGGATGCATGTCAGCAACGGCATTCTCTTCAACCACGAGTCGCCCCGCCGGGGAGAGAACTTCGTCACCCGCAAGATCACCCTCGGCATCGCGGCCATCAAGAAGGGCCAGGCCAAGGATCTCCATCTCGGCAACCTCGACGCCAAGCGCGACTGGGGCTTCGCCGGCGATTACGTCGAGGCCATGTGGCGCATGCTTCAGCAGGATCGGCCCGACGACTACGTGGTGGCCACGGGTGAGACCTGGTCGGTCAAGGACTTCCTGCTCGAGGCCTTCTCCTACGCCGGGCTCGACTGGGAGAAGTACGTGGTCATCGACCCGCGCTTCTTCCGCCCCGCCGAAGTGGACCTCCTCCTCGGCGATCCCACGAAGGCGAAGACCAAGCTCGGCTGGTCGCCGGCGGTGGACTTCAAGACCCTTGTCCGCATGATGGTCGACGCCGACATGGCGCGCAGCTAAGCGACTCCGCCAACCAGAGCAAAGCACGGCGTTGCCGGCCACCTCACGGCCCACGCCCAGACGGCCTCCGCACCCCGGCGCTCGACTTCGAGTCTCCGGATCACGCCGCCAAAGCGGCCACACGACGCCAGCCTGCTGCCATTGCCGAACGGGGCCGCCGGTCTATCCCCACTTCAAGCGACCACCCCCCCCAACCAGAAGCCCTGAGTCTCCGGACGATTAGGGCCGAGAGCGCAGGACTCGCGACCCGGAATAGACTGCGAAATATGCAGTGTTGCCCGGAAACTACAGACCTGTCCAATGGGTGTTCGACGGGCAGAGCAATCAGCGAGCTGGCTGGAGGCCGACGCTGATGCTCGCCGCGTCGCTACTATTGGTCCTTCTGGCCTTCAGCCCGCGCCAAGATCCAATTCCGTTTGACCAGGCAGTGGGCGCTCACACGGACGAGCTTGTGGCGAGGCTTAGATCTCCCGATCCCCGGGACCGGGAAGCCGCGGCAATGATGCTCAGCCTCGCTGGCCCGCGGGCGGAGGGGGCCGTGCCTGCCCTCATTCAGGCTCTCGACGACGGTGAGCCACGAGTACGTGCCTTCGCAGCCCTCGCCCTGGCGAAGATCGCACCCGCGTCAGAGCCGGTGCGGGTAGCCCTTCACCTGCGGCTCGCAAGTGACTCCGAGGGAATCGTCCGGAGTTCGGCGGCCGCTTCGCTTGGCGAAATCGCCCACTCTGGCAGTGTTCTGCCCTTGACAAAGGCGCTGACTGACCCTGACTCGAGAACGCGGCTCGAATCCGTCAAGGCGCTCGCCACCATTGACCCCTCCGCGGCCCGCCGCGCCGCGCCCAATCTCAAGAGCCTCACCAAGGATAGCGACCCCCAGGTTCGGGCCGAGGCCATTTCGCTGCTCAAGAGGCTGAATCGCAAATGACCGTATCTCCTGGCGTGCCGTCGAACAAGGCGTTGCACCAGACAAAGCGCGTAGGTGCGCCTGCTTCGCAGGCGGTCGTTGAGGCGCGCTTTGCAGGTGAACGCCGGTGTTAGACGCACCCCATCAGCACGTATCCTTCGGAGGAACTTATGCGTTTATCCCACTGTATTGCTGGGCTGGCGTATCTCGGGGCACTCGGCACGCCGGCACATGCTCAGTCCCCCCCGGCTCAGCAACGTTCACCGGCTGATACCGTTGTCGCAGGTTACTGTGCTGCGTGGGAAACCGCGGATCGAGGTGCACGCGAAGCGCTCCTCGCGGAGGTCTGGGCCGAAGGCGCGGAGTACGTAGACCCGCAGCCAGTTCGGGTAACGGGGCGCGACGCGTTGGCTGCTCAAATCCTGGGGTTTCAACGCGACAACCCGGGAACGACCCTCCGCTGTAGCGCGACGCAGGTTCACCACGGTTTCGTGCCATACACATGGGTAATGGTCGGAGCCTATGGTGCCGAAGGGTTCCGAGGCATGGATTTCGGCGAGCTCAACTCTGCCGGACAACTCGTTCGGATCGTGAGCTTCTTTGGCGCGCCACCGTCGACCAAGTAGTCGCCCGGCGCCTAGCAATGCGATGGAGCGGACGGTCTGCGCGCCGCCATTCGCTGAGCCCAACCAGTGTTGTGCGGACCCGCGACCGGTCGAGGTGCGAAGGATGAGGAGCCTACGTGCCTAGTTCCCGATGGACCAAGGTGGCCGTTGGCGTAGCGCTGGTCCTGAGCGTGCCGAGTGCCTGCGTCATCCGAAGCTGCGCTGTACCTCAGCGAACGACTCAAGGCGAAGTTGGGCTTTTGTTCGCTCAGGCCCTTGTGGCGGGAGACTTCAAAAGGGCTCACAGGCTGCTGGAGCCCGGCCTGGGAACCCAGTACACGCCAGCGAAACTAGAGATCGAGTATCGCGACATGATCTCTTACGGCGGAGGGGCTGCAAAAGAGGTGCGGGTTATGACGGCGCTCGACTACTGGCCAGCCAAACAGCTAGGTGATGTTGGCTGGGCATATGTCGCAATCTCGGGAGATAGCTTCTCGGAGGCTGTCACGGTTACAGTCGCGGAATTCGGCGGTCGAATGTTGATTCGTGAACTCGAGTGGGGTCGCCCGTGAGCAATGGGCCACACGACAACGGCTTGCACCAGACAAGGCGCGAAGGTGCGGCCTGCAGGTGAAGCCGGGTGTTCTGTGGGCAGAGGGGGTTTCGCCGCTACGGCGCTAGACTTGGGGTGGAGAACATGGCTATGAGGTTCCAAGTCGAGTTCGATCGAGAAGAAGACGGGCGATGGATCGCCGAGGTGCGTGAGCTCCCCGGTGTGCTCGCCTATGGGGCGTCGCAACTGGAAGCCCAGGCCAAAGTGAAGGCATTGGCACTTCGTGTGGTCGCTGAACAGCTTGAGCACGGCGAAGCAGCGCCTGAGCTCGGGGACATTTCCTTCAACGCCGCTTGAGCACTTGGGCGAGTACTCGCGCATCTCGCGTGCTGGCGGCACTACTGAGGATTGGCTGGGTGGTGAAGCGCCAGTCCGGTTCCCATCGCACCTTGGTTCGTGAAGGCTGGGCCAACGTCACCTTCGCCTTCCACGATTCAGACGAGATTGGGAGTCGGATGCTTCCGAGAATCGCCAAGACCACGGGGCTTCGACCCGAGGACCTCTGAGGTAGAAGGCACCGTGCCGCAGAACAACGGCTTGCACCAGACAGGGCGCGGAGGTGTGGCCTTCGCGTTTCGTCGGAGGCCAGTCGTTGAGGCGCGCCCTGCAGGTGAAGCCCAGTGTTGGGCAGGAAAAGGAGTGGTCAGAGGATCCCGTGAAGTACGATGACGCCTCTTGGCACTATGGTGGCGACTTCCCCAAGGACCTGCCCCCAGCGGCAGGCGCTACGCACATCGGCATGTTCCTGTCGTGGGCGATCCTGCGCGACCTCGCTAGCGATATGCACCGTGAGGAGTCGACCGAATCCCTCGAGAAGGTCCGGAACCGTCAGATGACCGGTGCTGAGTTCCTTCGACAGGAATGTGACGAGAAGTTCACGGACCTCGATCTAAGTGATGCCGGGAACGCCTTCGCGCAGCACTACTATGAGAAGGATTTCTTCAACGACTACTGCAACGCCGTTCTTATGGGTGAGACGGCCTACCACGTCGAGGACAGTTGGGCACATTTCGACAGGGTGGCAGCGGTCCTCGATGACCGCTTTGGTAGCCGGTTGGGGTCTCACCAAACATGAGCGTGCTGCCCAACAACGCGTTGGAGCTGGCGAGCAGAAGCATTTCGTCGCCTGCTCGCGGCTCAACGCGGTGTTGTGCAGGCCTGCACGGTGCGCGATAAGGTACGGGACGCGACGAACGACACTATGACTCGAAAGAGGAGCCGCTATGGACCTACATGCCAAGAAGGTGTGGTTGCCTGGAGCAGTGTCCTTCCTGTTGTTTCTTGGATGGTACTTCGTGCTCGGGGTCGTGCCTTTTGACAAGACGATCAGCATCCCATATCTAGCGGGCATGCCAATCGTCGGCGCCATCGGCGCATATTTGTCCCGCCGAATGAGGGGTTCAGTCGTCGAGCGCATCTTGTCGGCGCTCTTTCCAGTATTTACATTTGCCGCGCTATTTGCCGTGAGAATTGTGTATGGCTTGTTCTTCGAGGGAGAGCCGTACACTTGGCCCCATTTCCTAGCCGGCCTTTTTTGGACTCTTGTTTTCGGTCTTGTAGCCGGGCCGTTGCTGATACTTGGCGCATGGCCGTTCTGCCGTCCGTACCTCAAAAGACAGTCGCTCGAATGACCGGGCTGCACAACAAGGCCTTGCGCCAGACAAGGCGCGTAGGTGTGCCCGCTTCGCGGGCAGTCGTTGAAGCGCGCCTTGCAGGTGAAGGCCGGTGTTGGACGTGTGAGGATGAAGGGAGGAGGTCATGACTAGCGTCAGCGGCAAGGCTGCCGATCTCTGCGTGGTTACGGGGGCGTTCGGATACTCAGGAAGGTACATTGCGACCCGGCTCCTGGCTGCAGGCAAGCGCGTTCGCACCCTGACGAACTCTCCGCGACGCCACAACCCCTTCGGAGCAACGGTCGAGGCTCATCCCTACAACTTCGACAAGCCCGATGACCTCGCACGGTCGCTCCAGGGCGCACAGGTCCTCATCAATACCTACTGGGTGCGATTCGACCACACGGATTTCACGCACACTCAGGCGGTCCGAAACACGCTGTGTCTGTTCGACGCGGCGAAGCGAGCCGGTGTTCCGCGAATTGTCCACGTCAGCATCACCAACCCGTCCATCGAGTCCGAGTTACCGTACTTCCGAGGCAAAGCGCAACTGGAAGCTGCGCTGCGTGAGTCGGGGGTGTCGTACGGAATCCTTCGGCCGACAGTGCTCTTCGGCCAAGAGGACATCCTTATTAACAACATCGCATGGATGCTGCGGCGCTTCCCTGTCTTCGGCGTGTTTGGCGATGGGAACTACAAGCTCCAACCCATATTCGTGGACGACCTGGCGCGGCTTGCTGTTGAAGCAGCCGCCTCGGGAGACAACGTCGTACGGGATGCCATAGGTCCCGAGACCTTCACGTACCGTGAGCTCGTTGCCATGATCGGCGATGCAGTCAAACGGCGGAGGCTCATCGTGAGTATTCCACCCCGCCTGGGTGTGGCCGTGGGTCGTCTGGTTGGCATGGTTGTCGGCGACGTGGTAGTCACTCCCGAAGAGGTTGCCGGCCTTATGCAACACCTGTTGGTCACCGACTCGCCGGCTGCTGGCCGTACAGCGTTGTCTCAGTGGGTCGTGCAGCATCGGGATAGCCTCGGCCGTAGCTACTCGAGCGAGCTCGCACGGCGGCGCGACCGGCAGAAGTCCTACGACGAGCTTCGGGCGGCTTCCTGAAGGGGGTGCCGTCCAACAAGGAGATGAAGCTGACGAGGCCTGAGGATATCGGAGCCTCGCAGGCATATCTCCAGGGTTCGACCGCTTATCGAGGGGAGCAGCGGTGACGGCTACGTCTCTCGATGAGCTGAAGGCCACGTTGGAGGCGCGGTCAACCGAGGATCTGGTGGCCATCCTGCGGGAACGGGATGAGGAGGAGTGGAAGCCTGAGGTCTTTGAGATCGCTGGATCAATCCTTGCCAGCCGTGGTGTGGAGCCGCCAACCGAGGGGGTAGGCTCGCGAGTCGGCATCAACGTTGTCGAAGATCAGCCGCTCGTCACCCTCGCCTCTTACTTCTCTCCTGCCGAGGCTTTCGTGGCGAGGGCTGCGCTGGAAAGCGCAGGTCTCGAGGCGTGGGTTGCCGACGAGTCCACTGGGACCACCTATGGAGTGGCGGTTGGGACCAGATTGCGGGTCCGCGAAGAGGATGAGCAGTCGGCTCGTGAGTTGCTCGAGGCATTTGAGGAGGCGCCTGGCGTGCTGCCACCCGAACTCGCCGCACCTCCTTGTCCCAAATGCGGGGCAATGGGCGCAAGCCAGACCTCCGAGCTGATGATGGGCCCCGGTGCGTCGGGGGGCACTTTCGGGCTCCGTAGGGATTGGTACTACGACTGCGTCGCGTGTCACCATCGGTGGGCGGACAGTGCACGCTAGGAGAGCCACCGCGCCGTCGAACAAAGGATTGAAGCGGACGAGCGGCCGCTTCTCGTTGCCTTGCTCGCCGCATAATCCAGGGCGGGCATAGCATGGACTACTGAAAGCGAGGACGAATGAAGAGATCCGTATTGGCCGGAATGGTCTTAGCATGGTCCGCTCTCCCGATGGGGGGCGCCTCACTCGCCGCCGTGTCGGGCGCGTCTCAATTACAGGAGCCGCTCACAGGCAGTGCAGCGGCCTTCGATGAGGCCTTGGCACAAGTTGAGGCTGCTCAAGTTGAGCTCGTGCGTGGTCGGCCAGCGGCGTTCAAGGCACTTTGGTCGAATCGTGACGACGTGACGCTGACTGGCGGACTGGGTGGTGCGATCGAAAAGGGCTGGGGCAGCGTGAGCCGGCGACTTGATTGGGTCAGCTCACAGTATGCGGACGGTAGCCGCGAGCATGAGGAGGTGGTTCGCTTCATAGGGCGAGATGTTGCCTACGTCGTGCAGAAGGAGATCATTCATTTTCGTGTTCCGGGCCAGACCACTCAAGTGATGCAAGAGCTCAGAGCGGTCATGGTGTTTCGGCTCGAGTCTGGCTCTTGGCGAATCTCGCACCGACAAGCCGATTCGCAGACTACGAAGAAGACGGCACGGTAGATGTCGTTCAAGAGGCAGCCGCCTAACAATGCGTTGAAGCGGACGAGCAGCCGCTCTTCGTTACCTGCTCGCCGCTTAACGCAGTGTTGGACGCACCTTGAGGAACCGGACCACCACGGCGGAATGCGATGATCCTTCCTCTCCTTTTCTCCGTCCTCTTGAACAGCCCCACGCCTCAAGCGGCGGTTACGTACAAGAGCTACTACGAAGGGTTGCCCGACCTCGACCAGGTCCGCCCCTTCGCGAGCCTGGGCGGAGAGGACACTGACCTTCGCTTGCTGCTGGCGAAGCCTCTCTCCTCGCCTTGTCCCGTCAGGCCCAAGCCGGTCGCCGCCGCGCGGGAGATCTGCGGGCCACACGCGACCGACATTCGCAAGCTCCTCGGCTCTCGAGCCAAGGGCCTTCCCAAGGGCAAGTTTTCCGGGCTCTGGCTGGCCGAGCTTGAGCGGGGCCAAGGGGAGGCATTACTTGCTCAGTACGACGTCAGCGAAGAAGAAGGCACCGACCGCTATGCCGCGTACTTCTCCTTCCGCCCCCACGCGAGACGGTATCAGGTCACGGCCGCCGGCTGGTTCCTGGAGGGTGACCTGTTACGGCGTGCGGTCGTTTGGGCCGACTCAACGGCTCATAGTCTTCATCCGTCTCTTGTCATGTACCGAGTGCGAACCCTGGGTGTATCTTGTCGCCTGTGACTTCGTTCCGGAGCCAGACGGTGCGAGCTTTCAGTTCAGCTACGCAGCAGCTGACAAAACCTCTTGGCAGCCGGAGATCGAATACGTACTCCCCGGAATGGGGCACTCTATCGACGCAGACGTGGAGACCCGACTGCCCCAACCCCCAACTCAAGACGGTCCACATCTTTTTCAGCATTTCGATATCGCCGATGGCCCCGATGAGTGGTGGTCCTTTCGTTGCCAGCAGCTTCAATGCAAGCCAGAGGTCTTCGTGGGACAGCCCCCGCCCTGGTTCGTTGACGCGTGGAGGAGGGCGAAGCGCTTGTGAGACCGCGGCGCACAACAATGGGACGGACGAGGGCCGCGCTCCTTCCGCTGAGCGGCCCTCGCCGCCTCAATGCAGTGTTGGGCAGGCGTAGATGGGAGCGACGGACGTCGGGGTCGCACCGAAGGCTAAGTGGTGGTCACCGAGGTAGTCGTCAGCGGAGCTCTCTTCTCGGCCTATGTCTTGGCGCGGTTGGCTGCGTATCGCTCAGCTTGGCGAGAGCAGGCGGGTGCGTGTTTCCGGTGCAGGGTGGAGGAGCCGGTCGTCAGGCTCGGCGGGAAAGAGTTTTGCGAGCGTTGTGCGGGGACCACTTCGCGAAACTATCGGATGGGGTTTCGCTTCCTCGTTTTTCTGGGCATCCTCATGGCACTATTCGTGGCCACGCTGATGTTCAGGCTTGGCGTCGCCGAGATGCTGAGGGGTTTAGGTCCATTGGCCAAGGACATCGCCATCGTCCTGGTCGGGCTGGCGGTGGCGGCCATTTGGATTCTCAGAGGGATGAGGCGCGAGGAACTCCAGTGACCCAAACAACCGCGCTGCCCAACAATCGGATGAACCTGGCAAAGCCCGCGCCGCAGACGGACCGCCGCGGCCTTTGGAGGTTATCCAGTGTTCGGCAGACAATGGAGGAGCGAAGTGAGCAGAACGCTCGGTGAAATGACAACGTTTTTCTTCTCTGCATTCGCCCTTGGGGCTGTAATCGAGGCCGGGCTCCTAGCCGCGTGGTGGCCCGGCGTCTTTCGAACCGGTCTGCGGCTCTGGCGGTTCCACGTGAAGCGTGAACCACGCGAAGAGCGGCCACCGGTTGAACTGGACCTGTCTGGATCAGCGAACCGCTCCCGGGCATGGCGCCCAGTCCTGTTCGAACGCCTGTCCGGGACCGAGGTGGCGTTTCGGGAGAGTCTTGGCCCGAGCCTGCGTCTCGGCGTGGGTCTCTCCGGCGTCGTCAAGCACGATGACTCACGAGGCGTCACGACGGTGTGCAACCGGATCGGATGGGCGACTGTGGGCTTCGTGATCAGCTCTCTGATGGTGACCGCGCAAATGGGATGGCCCAGGATTCTCATAACGTTAACCCTCGTGGCGGCGGTTGTAGTTGGACAGTACTGGCGCCTACGTGCAGTGCTTGCTGGGCTCCGTGACGGAGGCAGACTTCCTTGATAGTGATGCAGCTGCCGAACAAGGGGATGAAGCTGACGAAGCCCGGTGAACTTCGGAGCTTCGCAGCTTCGCAGCTTGTCCCCGGTGTTATCCCGACCCCGGTGGCGTCGAGTGATACGCTGAAGACCAAATGAGCGTGCCCAGTTTCGAATGGGACCCACCGAAGGCAGCTTCCAATCTCGCACGACATCATGTCGCGTTCGAGGATGCAGCGACGACCTTCTCAGATCCCTTGGCCATGGTCCACTCCGACCCCGATCATTCTCGCGATGAAAGGCGAGGCATCCTCGTCGGACATTCGGAGAGGGGGCGCCTGTTGCTGGTGTCCTTCGCCTATGGCGGGAGTAGTATTCGAATCATCAGCGCTCGGGTCACCACCCGGCGCGAGCGTGAGCAATATGAACAAGATACCAACTAGATCCGAGGAAGACGAATTGAGGCCGGAATACGATTTTGACTACTCGAAGGCCCGGCCCAATCCCTTTGCGGCTCGACTAAAGGGCCACTCGGTCGCGGTTCTCCTAGCCCCAGATGTAGCGCCCTCATTTCCAACCGCCGATTCAGTGAACGACATCCTGCGAGCGGTGATCAATGCGGTCCCCAGACCACCTCGTCGGCCTGCTCGCCTCAAGGCTCAGCCTTCTCGCAAGGCGGGATAGCAATGCAATGAACCTGACGAGGTCCTCGCAGACGGCTCGGGGCCCTCGCAGGTTATTGCGTGTTGGACGGACTACTGGGACTGATCGCATTGGACAGAGCGATTGATCGTGTCATTTCACGGCTGGCGGCATTTGAGCCATCCGATGACGAGATCGACAATGTTCACCGCCTCTATGAAGTGGTCGAAGGATTTGAGCACTTGGATCAGAAGGAGGAGGCCATCCCGGCGATACTTGGGCTTATGGAGCGATACCCCGAAGCTGACATGGGAAACCCCGGCCCATTGGTGCATGGCCTTGAAGCCATCCCCGGCTACGAAGCGTCATTGTGTGAGTCCGTGCGTCGCCAGCCCGCTGGCCGGGAATCAAGTGGCTTGGACCATCGCACTCTCTCTCCGGGAGTTCACCTACGGGGGCGGGCTCGAAGACGTTTCAGCGACGATCGCTCGGGCGGTCATTGTCCAGCCGAGAGCGTTCCTGCGCGCTGCCAAGGCCCGACTGGGCTCCGGCGCACTCCACGCCCTAGAGTTCATGGGCGTGGAGTTCGTTGACAAGCCCGTGGCCAAGAGATGCCAAGCCCTCCGACAGCGCCTGAACGCAATCAGGGGGGTGGGCGATCCCACCGTTGTCGAAGTGCGCGATCAAGCGGTTGCCTTCTTGCAGAAGGGCATCGAGCAGTGCGGCCAGGGCCGTCCAACCAAGCGTTCGAACCGGCGAGCAGCCGCTTCTCGCTGTCTGCTCGCCGCTCAATCGCGTGTTCTGCGGACCCTACGCAGAGCCCAGTAGTCTGGCTATAAGCTGGCCAGAGTACGTTTTGAGATCATCTTCGCGCCTTCTGCCGTCGGCGATCTACGGGCCTTGCCTTCGCACGCGCGGCCCGAGGTTCGAGATGCGATTGAACCCCACCTTCGATTCGAGCGCGGCAGGCTCAGTCGGAGTCGAATCAGGCGTCTTCGGGGCCTGGAGCGGCCCCAATTCCGACTAAGGGTCGGTGAAATCAGGGTGTTCTATCCCGGCGTAGAGGCCCGGGCCGCAGAACAATGCAATGAACCTGACGACGTCCACGCAGACGGCCTGGGGCATGCCCGCTCGCCCACGGGCCCAGGGCTCCATCCTTGTAACCTCAAAGCGCCTGAAGTGAAGCGATCTCGGCGTCGCTGGCGGAGTACCTTGGAGGAACCCGGGAGCTTGACCTGGTCGGAGAGAAGGCGGTACTAATGCTTCGGGCGAAATCACTTTGAACCAAGACAGGCTGAGGATCGAACGCAGCAGCTCGCTGCCGATATCGACGTCGCCAGACGTGTCGGCCATGCGTTCGGTGACGTCGGAATGAGTGAATCGATCATCACCGTTTCGGATTTGACGCGCCACTATGGCGCCCAGAAGGCCCTGGCCTCGGTAAGCTTCTCAATCCCACGCGGGGCGGTCTACGGCCTCGTCGGCCTGAATGGAGCGGGCAAGACGACGTTCATCAGACATGTTCTCGGTCTGCTGCGGGCGGAAAGTGGCTCGGTACGCGTGTTTGGCCTTGATCCCGTCGCCGATCCGGTCGCCGTCCTGTCGCGGATCGGCTATCTCTCCGAGGAAAACGACCTCCCCGGCTGGATGCGCGTTGACGAGCTCATTCGCTACTCGCGCTCGTTCTATCCCGCATGGGACGATGCCTACGCGGAGGAACTGCGACAGGCGTTCGCTTTGGACCCCACCGCGAAAATCAAGACCCTCTCCAAGGGGCAGAAGGCGCGGGCAGGACTGCTCATAGCACTCGCCTATCGGCCCGAATTGTTGGTGCTGGATGAACCGTCTTCCGGCCTCGACCCCATCGTCCGCCGCGACATTCTCGGCGCCGTTCTTCGCACCATCGCCGATGAAGGCCGGACGGTGCTCTTTTCGTCGCACCTGCTCGAGGAAGTGGAGCAGGTCGCCGATCACGTCACCATGATTCACCAGGGCCGGATCGTCCTGAGCGCGCCGCTTTCCGAAATCAAGGAATCGCACCGCGCCGATGGGCGCGTGCCTTCGCTCGATGAGATCTTCGTCGCGCACGTCGGGAAGGCCGCGACGTCCGCGCCGGATGCGTAGTCATGTGTTCCAGAGTTGAGCAGTCTTGCCCTCCCCTCACGTCACCCCGGCGAAAGCCGGGGTCCAGGCGCGTTCGCCGCGTCCCTCACCACGAACGTGGGATCGGTAAGGCGGTTTCCTCCCGTTCCTATCGTCGACTCGCCTGGGCCCCGGCTTTCGCCGGGGTGACGGAGGGAGAATTGCCGCGTATAGGATCCTGGATAAGCCTCCAACAGCGTGGAACACACGACTAGATCATGCGTGTCCCCCCGATCGCCATTGCCTGGGAATTCGGCCAGCGGCTTCGCCTGGGATTGATCGCTCTCGCCGTCTACGCGATCGTCATGGGGACGATCCTGCTCCTGAGGCACAACCTGGGGCAGCCGGTCAGCCTTGAAGACGAAGAAGACATGGCAGCCTTGGTGCTCGTTCCCGTCGCAACGACGTTCATGTTTTTTCTGGGGGTGTTCAGCTTCGGCTTTGAGGCCGACCTTGCCGCGCGCCAGTCGATTTATCCCACCCGCATGTTCACACTCCCGGTCACGACCAAAGCACTCGCGGGCTGGCCGATGTTCTACGGCGCAGCAGCCATGGTGGTCCTGTTTCTGACCGCAGGACTTTTCTTGCGGTGGGACACCACAGAAGGCCTCGTGCGTTTCAGGCTGCAGCCGTGGGATGTCCTCGTGCCCATGTATTGGCCGACGCTGTTGGCCACGGTCTTTCTTTGCTGGACGCAGGCTCTGACGTGGATGCCGTACGGCTTGCGAGGGCTGCGAATAATCGTCACCGTGCTGTGGCTGATCACACTGGACGCCGTCGTTTTCGTGGCGGTCGAATACCAGGTCCCCGAGCCCGTGATGGTCGCCTTCCTGGCGCCGCAGCTTCCTCTCGCGTATCTCGCCGCTTGTTTCGCGGTTGCCCGGGCCCGCCGTGGCGACGTGCCCGATTGGAGCGGAATGCCGGCTCGGCTCCTCCGGATCTTCGACATCTTCAGGCGCCCGCGAGGCCATTTTTCCTCGCCCGCCCGCGCGCAAGTGTGGTTCGAGTGGCGGCAGCATGGCCGGTCGCTGCCGGTGTGGGTGGCGATCCTTCTGCCCTTCGAACTGGGCTTGCTTTTCCTTGCTCGCGACGAGCCTCCTGCCATGACCTTCTACACGCTTCTCGGCGTGCTCCTCACGCCTCCGCTGATGGCAGGTTTCGTCGCCGCGACTGTGAGCCGGTCGAATACCTCCGGGCGCGATTCCTACGGCGTGCCGCCCTTCACCGCCACCCGGCCGCTGACGAGCGCCGCCCTCATCGCCGCCAAGCTGAAGGTGACGCTATGGAGCACGCTCGCCACCTGGCTCCTGGTCCTGATCGCCATCCCTCTTGGGCTCGCCCTGTCGGACACTCTTTCGGTGGTCACCCTTCGAGTGAATGAGGGAATCGAAACCTTCGGAAGGCCTCGCATCGTTGTGTTCATCCTCTTGGGCCTCGTGATTCTGATGGCATCGACATGGAAGCGGCTCGTGCACAGCCTTTTCCTCGACCTCTCCGGCCGCGAATGGCTCATCAAGTCCAGCGTGCTCCTTGCCCTGTCGCTCCTCGTCATCATCTGGCCCATCGGTCGATGGATCCACGACGACGGGAAGGTGCTGGCCGCGCTGCTGAATGCATTGCCCTGGATCCTCGCGGTACTGGTCTGCGTCAAGATGTCCGCCGCGGCCTGGATCGCCACCCGCCTCTATGACGGCCGGCTCGTCAGCGACCGCACGCTCGTGGCTGGTGCCGCGAGTTGGCTTGCTGCGGTGATCGCCCTCTATGGTCTGTTCGTGTGGTTCTGGACGACACCGCACGTCGCGCGTTACTTTCTCCTGCTCGTCGCGATCCTGGAGATCCCCCTGGCCCGACTCTCGGCAGCACCCCTCGCACTCGCGTGGAATCGTCATCGATGACCCCGCGAGGCCGCCGAACGAGAGTCCTCGGTGCCGTGATGGCCCTTCTCGGTCTGCCGGTGCTTGTGGCGCTCCTAGAGGCTGTGTCGTTCAACGTCGCGAATCGGAGCAATGGCGCCATGGTCTCCTCGGGCGAAAGACGGGAGTACCTGCTCTATGTCCCAAAAAGCTACGACCGCGCGCGAAAGACGCCACTCGTGATCAGCATGCACGGAGGGGGAATGTGGGGGGCCGCTCAACAGGAGATAAGTCAATGGAACAGGGTGGCCGACGAGCACGGTTTCATTGTTGTCTACCCGTCGGGAATTGGGCCGCTTTCGAGGCACAGGGCCTGGCGAGCGGCCGGAGGAGCCGGTTCCGCGAAGGACGTCAGATTCATCTCGGAGCTGATTGACACGCTGAGCGCGGCCTACAACATCGACTCCACTCGGGTATACGCCGACGGTGTCTCCAACGGCGGAGGCATGGCCTTCGTGCTTTCCTGCATGCTGTCCGATCGGATCGCGGCGGTCGGGATGGTGGCGTCGGCCCTGTTCCTGCCGTGGGCCCGGTGTCCAGACCATCGACCGGTGCCGATGATTGCGTTTCATGGGACCGCTGACCGATTCACTCCCTACCGCGGCGGTCGGTCGTGGGTCGCCCACAACCACGAGTTTCC
>JAQBHL010000316.1:0-6161 GCA_032127745.1 Acidobacteriota bacterium | reverse complement strand
GTCATGCTGCAGACGTCTCCGCCGAGGGCCCCGCAACTGGCGGTGTCCGGCACAGGTGTGGAGCAGAAGCCAGTGCTCGTGTTGCACACCTGCCCTCCGGCGCAGTCGGTGTTGCTCTCGCAACCCGGTATGCAGCACCGGTTGCCGAAGCCGCAGGTATTCAGTTGGTTGTTCCGGTGGGCGCCCGGTTCGCAACCGTCGACGGTCGGGGTGCACGCTCCCCCTCCCTCCTCGCAAGTCACGTTACGGCATCGATGAGCCTCGCAGGTCTGGTTGCCTAAGCACTGGGCGGAGTCTGTGCAGGCCCACGGGACGCAGGCGCCGCTCGGGTCGCACATGTTCCCGCTGTCGCACTGGGAGTCCGAGGTGCAGGCGACGCATGTTCCACCGTTGATGTTGTAGTTGCACACTCCGCCGTTTGCACACGAGGCGTTTGAAGTGCATCCCGGCTGGTGACACGCGCCGTTGTTGCAGACTCCTCCGCTACAGTCGGCGTCGATGGCGCACTCCGGGACCGACCGGGGGAGCGCGCAGCACTGGGTTCCCCCGCACTCCGGGGCGAAACCAACGGCTGTCGTGCCGGGATATTCGTCGCAGCCCAGGTTCTCCGCCCCGCAGTGCTCGAACACCATTCCCTGCGCGGCCGAAAGCTCCGGACAAGTCGCGGGCGGATACCAAAAATTCTGGCTGGCGAAAGAACCCGTCCCGTCCGGCCAGTGTGGAGTGACCGCCCAGAAGCATCCGGAGCCTCTGCCCGAGCACTCGGACCGGTTCACGGTCAGCGTGACCGTGCAAACCCCATCGGGGGCGCATACATCCCCGGCAGAATGGTGGCTGACCGTGGGCCCGGCCGCCTCTACCCAGAATCTATAATCGTCCACCCCCTCCAACCCTTGCCATTCGAACGTCAATGGTTCGTCCGTCACCTCGCCATCCGGGGCGAGGAGCACCGGGTTCGGCCGGTATGGGTTGGTCGAAACCGAAAATGGGATTCCATTGCAGCGGGTTCCGTAAACGTCGTCTACGAACCAGGTGTAGCTCCCCGGCGGCGCAGTCCATTGATGTTGTGCGAACTGCACAAAGCACCACTCCTGCCCGATATTCAAGTAGCAGGAAAGCGGGAATTCTCGATCAAAGACGGTCGTGCCTTCCGCGTCCACGACGGTGATCCGGTGGTACACCTCCGGCGTCGGTTCCTCCTCCGATAGCGTGCTCCAATAGAAATTAAGCTGCTGGGGCTGCACCGTCCCCCTCTGGGGGCTGAAGCTGGCAAGCTCCGGCGCGCAATAGGCCGAAGGAACCACGGTGAACGTCAACGGCAAGCTTCCAAGAGAGCACTCTGGGTAAACGCCGTGCACTCGCCAGTTGTGATCACCGGGCGCCAAGCCAGGCGGGTGGAGCAATTCCACCGAGCAATTCGATCCAGAACAAATCGCCGAGGGCAGAAACGGTCCGTAGGTCGTGTCGTCAATTTCAAGCGTGTACTCAGTAGCCGCCGCCGAGTGTCGCCATTCATAGTGCGTCGGTGTGGTCGATGTGAGGCCCACCGGTGTCAGCGGCGTCGCCGGTCGTGGACCAATGACGTAGTACTGAGCATCTGCCCAGGGACCGGCCACGCCCCCCGGGAAAACGCCTTGCAGAGTCCATTCATGGGGACCGGGTGCAAAGGGCTGGACTCCGGGCTGAGCCTGCGGTTCGACGACGCAAATTCCCGAAGTACAGGAGGGCCCGGCAGGGAACAGACCGACGACCTGGTCGTCAACCTTCAGTCTGTAGGACTCGGGCTGGACGTTGAGAGGATGCCACCTGAACTTGAAGTCGACCTCTGGAAGGCACGTTTCAATAGTGCCTATAGGACCGATTAGGATCGGGACCTGTGGTGAGGGCGGCGGCCCACCCACCCCGCCCCCGCTCGCCACCGCGATGAGCTTCGAGCCGGCGTAGATGTGCTCCCGACGGCCCGGAACCTCATTGGTCTCTTCCACCAGGAGCTGGCCGGACGGCGAGTAGACAAACGTCGAGGCATAACCCCCGCTGATATTCTTGAATACACGCCGTCCGTCGCCGTCGTAGGCATACTGAAAAGCCGGACCCTCACCCGGGCTGAAGCTGATCTGCCGGTTCTCCGCGTCATACCCAAGCTGCTGTCCGTTCGGGAGCATGAGCAGGTTCCCCGCCGCATCGTAGTGATCCCAATTGGCGATTCTGTTGGTCGCCTGGGAATACGGCAGATCGCCAGGCAGAGTGCGGTTTCCGAAACGGTCGTAGCCATAGGCCTCAGCCCACCCGGCTGCACCCGCCTCCGACGCCGTTTGAAGCCGATTCAGGGAGTCATACGAATACCCCATCTGGAACTTCAGATTTCCGCCGATGAACAGCTCCTGAGCCAGGACGTTGCCGTTGTTGGCAAGCCCGGGACCGCTGTACCCGTAGTTGATGGCCAGGAGCTGAGAATCTTTGTTGAACGCTATGCCGGTGGGTTGAAGCCTCTCGTTGAAGCCCGTGGTCTCAACTACTCCGTTCCCCAGCGTCCATTGCTCAATCGCCCCGTGGGGCGTGTAGCTCACCGAGTTCGGCTGCACGAAAACTTCAGGCTCGCCCCCGGGACGCGTTCCGGTGACACCCGCCAGCCGGCCCGCGGCATCGAAGGAATAGTCGATCACCCGGCCGGACGGATACGCCAGCGAGGTCATGGCCCCGGCACGGTTGTAGGAGGCAAACGTCGAGTAGGTGTCCCCGTTGGTGACCTGGCGATGTGAGATCACCCGGCCCAGCGGATCGTAGGCATCGAAGTAGGTGCTGGACAGCGTGGCCGGCTGGCTTTCAATCTGCGAATTCGTCACCACCGCGGTGAGCCGGCCCACACCGCGGGCCACGCCGGGGGAGTCGTAGACGTAGGTCACCGTGGGCGTATTCGTGCCGTCGTTGACGTAGGTCCGAGTTTTCACCCGGTTCAACTCGTCGTAGGTGTAGTGGGTCTCGATCCCCCGGGCATCCGTCTTCTTCAGCAGGTTGCCGTTCGGATCGTAGTCGTAGGCGGTGGTCCCGCTTTCGGGATTCATGGCCAACTTCAGCCGGGACAGCGAGTCGTACACAAACGTCCTCGTCTGGCCGCCCTGAACCACGGTGGTGAGGTTGCCGAGGGCGTCGTACGCGTACGTCGTTTCGGCATCGAGCGGCCCGCCGGGGTCTTCAATCACCTTCGAAATTCGACCGAGCGCGTCGGTCACCGTGGCTCGCTTCTTCCCCGCGGGGTCGGTGACCGTGGTCTCGTTCCCGCTGTAGTCCGTGGTGGTGACGGCGCCATCGGGCGCGGTCACCGCTCGCGCTCGCCCAAGGGCATCGTAGGTTGTGTAGGTCCAGCCGGTCGGAGTGCCGCGGAACGGATTCGAGACGCCATAGACCCGGCCCAACCCGTCGTAGATGGTCCGGGACTCGATCCAGCCTGCGCCCTCCGAGGTCCAGGCCTTCGTCTGCCGGCCCAGGCCGTCGTATTGGGCTTCCGACTTCAGGACCTCGTCGCCGAATTCGTCGCGGTCGCTGAAGGTCTGAATCAGCCGGGCCTGGTCGTCGTAGGCGTACCGGGTCTGAGCCCGCGCCGCGGCGGTGTTGGCCGCGGCTACGGTGCGGGTCAGCCGGTCGAGCGGATCGTTTTCGAAATAGGCGGAGGCCACGACGCCATTCATGTCCGCCGACTCGGTCACCGCACCGAGGTCGAAGTCGTATTCAAACGCCGAGGTTTGGCCCAGGGCGTTCGTGACGCTCGTGATGGAGGCGCAGGCCTGGCAGTCGCCCGTGGTCGATGCCAGCGCCCCGTCGGCCTGACCGAACCGATCGTTGTAGCCGTAGGTGGTCTGGTTTCCAAGCGGGTCGACATCCAGGACCACGCCGCCGAGGACGTCGTACTCTGAGGACGTCGAGACCTCTCCCGGACCAGGAATCAGAAGCCGATGGGTGGCGGTCACATTGCCGCGGCGAGTCTCCGCGAAGCCGGGCGTCACCCCGCTCGCCGAAGGGCGTGGGGTGAGGCTCCCGGAGTCGTAGCTCCAATGGGTCTCGGCCACCAGTTGCAGCGAGCCGTTCAGAACCTGTTGGGAAGTCTTGAGGCTTCGCAGGTGCACAGTGGGGTTCGTGTAGGTCGGGTCCGTCTCGTACTGCGTCGCGGTCTTGCGAAGCAGCGCCCCCCACGTTCCGGAACCAGCCGCGCCGTAGTCGTACTCCAACCCCTCGATCTGGTTGTTGAACGGGTCGTAAGTGAACTGCTTGCGGCTCAGCCGGCCATCCATGTCGCTCGTCGTCCACTGGAGCCGCGGATTCCGCTCGGCAGACTGGACGGTATCGACGATCCAATGGTTGTGGATGACCGATATCGGGCTGGCCGATCCGGACGCGCCGGCGGCGTAGACCCGCGTCTCGACTTCCTTCCCGCTCAGGAGGCCGTTGGCAACCTGGATGGAGTCCTGGAACTCATGTTCTTCGACGCCGAGATCGCCTCCGCCCGACGGGTCGGCGTGCGTGACCCGAATCCGCGGCCCCGCAATTCCCGGCTCATCGAAGCTGTAACGCGTTTCGGTGGCGACCTCGCCGGTTTCGGTGCGTGTGCGGCGGAGGCTGATCCGGCGGTAGATCGAGTCATACAGAGCCCCGGACACGTCCCTGTCTTCAAAGCCCCGGCCGCGTTCGTATTCGATTCGCCCGCCCGTGGGCAGAGTCGCTTCGACCATCTCGCCGTAGCGGTTGTAGCGGAACTGGTAGGTGCGGCCGTCGGGCAGCTCCACCGATTTGTCCACGGTGGGATTCTGGAACTGAGCCGCCCGAATCGCGACCCAGTTGATGATGGACGACGGAAACAGCTCGGCGATCCGGAAGGGACGCTTCTGACCTGGATTCGCTTCGTCGTCGGCGCTCTCGGAGGGGCTGATCAAGGCCTGAATCAGCGGCACTCGCTCGACTCTCAACCGCCGTCGCACGCCGTGAGCCCCCTTGAACTCGACCACGTCAAACCCCGCATCCGGGTCTCCGGCCTGGCGCTGATCGGCGTAGGAGACGTCGATCTGGCGGCCGATTGAATCCCGAATCTTTGTCACTCGGTTCAACTTAAAGAGGGCGGTTCGCCGGGCGTCCGGTGGAGCGTCGTATTCGAAGGTCATCTGATTCCCGTTCCGATCCCGGAGCCAGGCCACCAGACCGCCCTCGATCCGATACATGCGCCCGTCCCGCAGGTGGAGATTGCCGGTCACCGCAAACTCGGCCGGGCCGTTGACGCAAACCGCCGCATCGGCAATGAACGTCGCCGCGGAACCAGCCCTCGCCTCATGCGCCGTCCCACAGACGTAGGCGGAGGGTTCGGGGCCTTCCCAGACCTGAATGGCCCCATGCAGTTCGTGTTCGGTCCCCTCCGCTTCCACAAAGGACAGGATCACCTCACGCAGCCCGTCGTGGAGCACGCGCTTGCCGATCATGGCCCCGGGGCCATAGCCGGAGCCGATCTGCCACTTGTCGAATTCCGGCGTAAAAATATCGGGGGGCGGGTCGTTGGTGTGCCCGGGGTTGCCGGGCGGTGTATGCAGCTTCCGGACGCGGAAGCTGGAGGCGATCGACAGCGCCATCTCGAAGCCGGCCTCGCCACGACCTCCGGCCCTCAGAAGGGGCAGACGGAACTGGAGGTTGCCGTTGTAGAGATTGACGGTCTCGAAGCCGCTCAGGGCGTATGAGCCCGCCGGAGCTCCGGCGGCCATCATCTTGGGGGTACGCTCGGCATCGGCGGCCCCGGTGATGGAAACGGTCTCATGTGCCGGGGCGCCCGCTTGGCCGAAAGCGTTGAAGGCGAGCGAGGTGTAGGCGCCGCTTGTATCCGCCATGAAGGGCCCCAAATATCGCTCCGAGGCTGGGTTCCCTGCGGCGGCCCCTTGCGTGGGCATGCTGCCGTCGCGCGTGAACCAGACGTCGGTCCCAGGCGGGACGCTCATAGAAACCCAATAAGCATCCGCCTCGTAGACCCCGCTTGCCGGCGAGATCACCGGGGCGGGGGGCTGGACCACGTACTGAGCAACCGCCACGGCGCTGTTCGCCCAGCCCGCCGCTTCGGCCATCGCCTGGACCGTTCTGCTGGCCGCCACGGTCACGGGCGCGCTGTAGACCGGCGAGGCTTCGGTTGGCGT
>JAQBHL010000315.1:0-6140 GCA_032127745.1 Acidobacteriota bacterium | reverse complement strand
TCCATTCCCGCCGCGCGAACCGCGCCCACCACGGCGTCGGTGAACGGCTCCGGCCCGGCGGTCAATGCGGGTAAGAGGGGGAAGACCTTCGTCTCGATGTTGAAGCGGACCTCGGAGTTTCCGGCCTTCTTCGCGAGGGCGAAGACTTCGGCGAGACGGGGAACTCGCTGCCCGTCCTCCTGTCGCTGGTTGGGCCAGAGGAGCGCATAGGCGCTTCCCGGCTTGAGCCGTCCCACGTCGTAGCGCGAAAGCTGCGCGTAGGTCAGCGAGGCAAGCGAGGGACCGGTGGCCTCGAGAAAGCGGCCCTCGGCATCGCGGGTGTGATCGGGATTCAGTTGCGAGTCATGGCTGACCACGGGGATGCCATCGCTGGTCACGGCGCAATCGAGCTCGAGCGTGCTGACTCCCAGGGACAGTGCTTTCGCGAATCCAGCCAGAGTGTTCTCCGGAGCGAGACCGCGGGCGCCGCGATGGCCCTGGAGATCGAAGCCGGCTTTTTCCATGGGCTGTGCTCCCGTCATCGCCGCCGCGCCGGAGACGAGCGCCAGCGCCAGGAGCGGCACAGACACGCCCCGACCGGATGTTGATCTCATCGGGGGGATCATACATTTGTCCCCAACCGGCGTTCGGGCGCCGATTCGCGAGACTCACCGGGCGCGACGCGGCCCCTTGGGGAGCGGAAGCGACGGGCCTTCTGTCGGCGACGCGCGTGCGCGGAGCTGGCTGGTAACTTGAAGGCGGGACTGCGCATGCTATTCTCCGCGCGTTTGAGTCGGCGGAGATCCTGAGTTGACTGGCTACCTTCCCGTTGTAATTTTCCTCGCCCTCATCCTCGCCTTCGCCGTCGGCTCATTGATCGCCGCCTGGCTCATTCGGCCCGCTCGCGGGTACGCCTCGAAGGCCGAGAACTACGAGTGCGGCGCCCAGCCGATCGGCGAAGCCTGGGTGCAGTTTCCCGTGGGCTTCTATCTGGTGGCCCTGCTTTTTCTGGTCTTCGACACCCTGGCCGTGTTCCTGTTCCCCTGGGCCCTGACCATTCGCGCGCTCGGCGTGGAAGGGCTCCTGGCCATGTTCGGCTTCATCGCCATTCTGGGTTTGGGCTGGCTGTATGCGTATCGCGAGGGTCTGCTCGAGTGGAAATAAAGCCGCCGGCCCACCAGATCCCTCCCGCGAACTGGGAGGAGATGAAGGATCTCCAGGAGTGGAAGCAGCTCCACAAGACGCGGCCCGAAACGGGCGACAAGCACTCGGCCCTCTTCGAGCAGGTCACCGACGGTATCCATTCCTTTCCCGGCGGGTTCGTGGTCACCACGGTGGCGGACGGTTTCCTGAACTGGGCGCGCAAGTCTTCGGTGTGGCCGGTGAGCTTTGGCCTGGCCTGCTGCGCCATAGAGATGATGGCCACCTTCGCCTCCCGGTTCGACGTGGAGCGGCTGGGCATGGTGCCCTGGGCCTCGCCGCGGCATTCCGACCTCATGATCGTCTCGGGTACGGTGACCATCAAGATGGCGCCCATGCTGGCGCGCATCTACGACCAGATGCCGGATCCGAAGTGGGCGCTCTCGATGGGCTCGTGCGCCAATTCCGGCGGCCCGTTCCGGCATGGGTATCACGTGGTGAAGGGGGTTGATCGGATCATCCCGGTCGACGTCTACGTGCCCGGATGTCCGCCGCCGCCCGAGTCCCTCCTCAACGGGCTACTCCTCCTCCAGGAAAAGATCTCCCACTTCCGCACCACCGGCCGGCGCGCCGATCCCACTCCCAAGGTGGATTGAGATGACTTCCGAGCTCAACGCCGCCGAGATGAACCGGGCGCGGGCCCGCATGGTGCTCGAAGACATCCCCGGCGTGGTCCTGGCCGAGGGTGGTCCGATCGTCACCGTGGAAGTGCCCGCCGATCAGTTCGCGACCGTGGGCGCCATCTTGAAAGAGAAACTCGGCTGCCTGTTCTTCGCCTTCCTGACCGCGATCGACCTCAAGGAGGCCGGGCTCGAAGTGGTGGCTCGCCTCGACAACCTCGACTCTGGTGTCTCCGTGATGTTGCGGACCAAACTGGGTGCGGGTAACAACCATTGCCCCTCGCTCTTCGCCGTATATCGCGGCGCCAACTGGATGGAGCGCGAGTGCTTCGACATGTTCGGCATCATCTTCGACGGCCACCCCGACCTGCGGCGCTTGCTGCTGCCCGAGGACTGGGTTGGCCATCCCCTGCTGAAGTCGTACGCGGTGGACACGCCGTACCCGCCGTACCGTTGAAGACCCTCCTTTGAAAATGGCTGAAGTTCGCGCGATCGACTACACCAGCTCCGAGCGGCTGACCATGAACATGGGGCCGCAGCACCCGTCGGCCCACGGCGTGTTTCGCGCCATCCTCACTCTCGAGGGCGAGAAGATCGTGGCTGTGGATGCGGTCATCGGTTACCTGCATCGCTGCCACGAGAAACTGGCCGAAACCCTCGCCTACGTCCAGTACCCGTCGATCGCGTCGAAAACCGACTACGTGGCCGCGATGTCGAGCGAGCTCGCTTACGTCATGGCCGCGGAACAGATCGCGCAGTTCGAGGTGCCGAGGCGGGCTCAATACCTCCGCGTGATGGTGAACGAATTGCAGCGGATCGCCTCGCACTGCCTCTGGCTCGGGACCTGGTGCCTCGACATGGGCGGCGCGCTCGGCGGCGGCACGTCGATCTTCCTCTACTGCATCCGAGAGCGCGAGCTGGTTCTCGACTTGTTCGAGTCGCTGGTCGGCGCGCGGCTCCTGTACGGTTTTCACCAGGTGGGCGGGGTGCGCTACGACATTCCCGCGGGCTGGACGGATCAGTGCCGGACGACCCTGAACTTGATCGAGCAGCGGCTGCTCGAATACGAGCAGATGCTCCATGACAACGCCTTCTTCGAAGCGCGTACCCGCAACGTCGGCGTGATTTCCTCGGCGCTGGCCCAGGACGTCGGGGGTCTGCGGTCCGCTGCTGCGAGCCTCGGGCGTCGATTTCGACCTGCGTCGCGATCAGCCCTATTCGTCGTACGAGGATTTTCAGTTCAAGGTACCGGTGGCGACCGAGGGTGACTGCCACGCGCGCTACCGCGTGCGCATGGTGGAGTTTCGTGAGTCCATCAAGATCGTCCGCCAGGTCCTCGACTCCCTGCCCGAAGGGCCGATCTCGTCGCGGCCCGGGGTCAAGTCGCTCGGTCAGGTAAGGGTGCCGAAGGGCGAGGCCTACGCGCGGGTCGAAGGGCCACGCGGTGAAGTGGGCTGCTACCTGGTGGCCGACGGCACCAACAAGCCCTATCGCATGAAGTGGCGGGGCGCGTCGTTCTCCAACCTGGCCGTGCTGCCCTACATCCTTCCCGGCGTGACCGTCGCCGACGTGGTCGCCATCATGGGTTCGGTGGATCCGGTCTTCGGTGAGGTCGACCGGTGAGCGAACTGCCCCCGATGGTTCAAAGCCTCATCGTGGGTGCTCTGGTTCTGGGCGCCGTGGTTGGTGTCGTGGCCTACGTCACCCTGCTCGAGCGCAAGTTCGCCGCCCGCATGCAGTCGCGGGTCGGACCGTATCGGGTGGGGCCGCACGGCTTGTTTCAGCCCATCGCCGATGGCATCAAGCTCCTGATGAAGGAAGACCTCATCCCGGCAGCCGCGGATCGGACCGTGTTCAATCTGGCCCCGATCGTCTTCCTCGTGCCCTGCCTCCTGATTTTCGCGTCGATGCCGTTCGCGCCCGGCCTGGGTGTGGCCGACCTGAACATCGGCGTCCTCTTCTTCCTCGCCGTGTCTTCGATGGAGATCGTCGGCCTGTTCATGGCCGGCTGGGGCTCGAACAACAAGTACGCCCTGATCTCGGTCATGCGCGCGGTGAATCAGATCATTTCCTACGACCTGCCGCTGCTCTTCGCGGCCCTGGTGCCGGTGATGCTGGCCGGGTCGCTCAAGATGTCCGACATCGCGGCCGCCCAGGCGGGCGGCTACTGGTTCATCTTCTATCCCGTGATCGGCCAACTCGGTTTCCTGGCTTTCATGATCGCGGGAGTGGCGGCGGAGAACCGGACGCCCTTCGACATCCTCGAAGCGGAGTCGGAGCTGGTGGCCGGTTTCCGGGTCGAGTATTCGGGGATGAAGTTCGGTCTCATCCAGCTCGGCGAGTACGCGCATGTGATCGGCACCTCTTTCCTGGGTGCTCTGCTCTTCCTCGGCGCCTGGGCGGGCCCCGGCCCCGCGTGGCTCGGGCCGTTGTGGTTCTTCGCGAAGGCCATGCTGATGTTCCTGCTCTTCACCTGGGTGCGGTGGAGCTTCCTCCGCATCAAGGTCGACCAGATCCTGGCCGTGTCGTGGAAGCTTCTGCTTCCGCTGACCCTGGCTCTGCTGCTCCTGACCGCGGTGGTGATCGTGATGAGAGAGGGTGAGCAGTCCGTGGTGAAGGTCAGCCTGCATTCGACGAACGCTGCATCCCGGCTGGACTGCGTTGCTGGACAAGCCCGCTTCGCGGCCTCATCCACCTCACCGGCCCTTCGGGCCTCGTGTGCTCGTCGCCTGAATATTCCCGATATTGAGGCTCCTCGGCGCCTTGCCAGCCGGGCGCATCGCTCGTCTCGGTGCTACGGCGGACCTTCACCAAGGGCTGCTCGTGTCTAATCCCGTCTCCCGCGGTTTCTTCAACGAGAGCATCGCTCTCGCGGGCGCCGTGGTGCGCGCCATGCGCATCACCGCTCTGAATCTCTTCCGCAAGCCGGTCACCGTGCATTACCCGGAGAAGCCGCGCGCCTATCCCGACCGGTATCGCGGTCTGCTCGCCCTCACCTACGACCCGAAGACCGGCGAAGAGAACTGCATCGGCTGCCGCCTGTGCGAGTTCATCTGCCCGCCCGCGGTGATCAAGGTGGAGATGCTCAAGTCCAAGCCGCGCAACTTCGCCAAGACCTTCACCCTCGAGCTGTATGCCTGCGAGTTCTGCGAGTTGTGCGTTCAGGTTTGTCCCACCGACGCCATCATCATGATGAAGTCTTTCGACCTCGCCACCACCGATCGCCGTGAGATGCTCCTCGACAAGGACCGGCTGCACGCGATCGGCCTGCAGCACAAAGCCTCCTGGGCCACCGGGAACCTGCTGCGCGACATGCAGGAACCTCCCAAGCCTCCCGCGAAGCCCGCAGCCGAAGGCGCGAAGCCGGCCGAGGCCCCCACGCCCGCGGCGATCCCCAATCTCTCCGAGAAGCCGGTCGATGCCGCGAAGCCCGCGGAGGATCCCGGGCCCGCGGACAAGCCCCCCGAGAAGGCCGAGGCCACGGCCGACCCAGCGCTCGAGAGGGCCGCCGGAACTGCGACGGAGGACCCGGCCGAGGTGCCGAAACCCGCGGAGACGCCGAGCCCCGCCGATAAGCCATCGGGAGGGGAAGCATGACGCCTGAAGTCATCGGCTTCTGGATCCTGGCCGTGATGCTGGTGGGATCGGCCCTGGCCGTCGTCCTGACGAAGAACCTCTTCCATTCCGTACTGTGGCTGGCTCTCAGCCTGGTCAGCACCGCCTGTGTCTTCCTGCTCCTCGACGCGGAGTTCATCGCCGCGGTGCAGGTGCTGCTCTACGCCGGCGGCGTCATCACGGTTGTGGTCTTCGCCATCGTGGTCACGGAGAAGCTGGTGGGGGAGAAGATCTCTCACACCAGCAAGCGCCTCGCCGGCGGGGCCATCGTGGCCGTGGGCATCTTCGCGATGGTCGCGAGCACCATTCAGCGAGCAGGGTTGGATCCGGCGCGCCCGGAGATTGTGGCCGATTCCACGCGCGTGATCGGCATGTCGCTGCTGACGAAGTTCCTCCTGCCCTTCGAACTCCTGGCCGTTCTCCTCCTGGCCGGCCTGATCGCGGCCAGCTACTTCGCGAGACCGGAGGAATAGCACCGCCGATGCCTCTTTCCGCCTATCTGACCCTGTCCGCGATCCTCTTCTCGATCGGCCTGTTCGGCGTGATCACGCGAAGGAACACCGTGGGCATCCTGCTCGGCGTTGAGCTGATGTTGAACGCGGTCAACATCAACCTCGTGGCCTTCAGCCGATTCAATGGAGCGGAGGCCGGGATGGTGTTCACTCTCTTCGCCATCTGCATCACCGTGGCCGAAGTGGCCCTCGGCCTGTCCCTGGTCATCCTGCT
>JAQBHL010000314.1:0-16444 GCA_032127745.1 Acidobacteriota bacterium | reverse complement strand
CCCGGCCGGTCCGCGGACGGTGCGCGATGAGGTGAGCCCGCGAGTCAACGTGAAGCTGAATTATCAGCCCAGCGCCAGCAACAACTTCATGGCTAACGTCCTGTACGATTCTTACAACGTCATCGGCCGCAACGGCGTCTCGGCTCTGGTCGCGACCGATGACTTGACCAACCAGGAAGACGCGCCGGAGTGGGTGTGGATGGGGCAGTGGCGCCACATTTTCGGGTCAAACACGTTCAGCGAAGTGAAGTACACGGGATGGACCGGCTTCTACGATCTGAATCCCAAGGTCAATGCCCCGAACCACTTCGATGGCGACACCAGCCTCTACTCCGTTTCTCAGGGCTGGTTCTACTACGCCGATCGCGGCCGCAACCAGGTCAATGCCGCGATCTCGCACTTTGCCGAGGGCTTTGGCAAGCACGACCTCAAGTTCGGCATCGAATTGGAGCGGAGCAAGACCCGTGATCGCTACGGCTATGCCAACAACACCTACTACTACGACTACGGCGGCCAGCCCTACTACGCCTACGGATACGGCTACGACATCAACGGCCGCAACAAGAAGCTGGCGGCGTATGCGCAGGACGCCTGGCACGTCAACGATAGATTGACCCTGAACGTGGGCGTCCGCATGGATCACGTTTCGGGTGGAGCGCCGGGCCAGAGCTCGGTGTACTCGAATACGAGTGTCGCGCCCCGCTTTGGTTTCGCCTTTGATCCGGCGGGCGACACGAAGACCGTCGTCAAGGGCAGCTACAGCCAGTACTACGAGGGCATCTTCAACGACATCTACAAGCAGGCGACCTCCGGCTACCAGGATCGGATTTCCTGGGACATGGCCGGGTGCCCGGCGTACGGGTCCACGGGCCCGACCGCCAGCTACACCTGCCCGATCAACAGTCGAGACGAAGTGAGCCGCATCACCGCTCCCGTGGCGACCATCGATTCCGACATCAAGCACCCGCGGGTCGACGAGTTCTCGTTCGGGTTCGAACGCGCGCTTGCGAGCAACGTCCGGCTCTCCGTGACCGGAATCATGCGCGACAACAAGAACTTCATTGGCCAGGTCCTTCCCGATGCGAGATGGACCCGCGAAACCGGCACCGCCACCGCCACCACCGGATTCCCGGCGACTCCTTACACCTATTACAAGTGGGCGAACCGATCGGACTCGGCGGAGAATCTGCTGATTACCAATCCTGATGGCTTCCAGTATCGCGATCCGTCGGGCAACGTTCTCGGGACGATGGACGCCTATCGGAAATACAAAGGGGCGATGTTCGTGCTGACCAAGGGCTTTTCCCATCGCTGGCGCTCCCAGATTTCCTACGTCTGGTCGCAGACGAAGGGAACGGTCAATAACGGCAGCACCGGTAGCTTTGGCTCGGCGAACAGCTTCTATGCCAGTCCGACCCAGGCCCTGGTGAACGCGGATGGATATATGTCGAATGACCGGACCCACGAACTGAAGGCCATGGTTGGCGTCCAGATTCCCAGGGCGGAGGTTGCGGTCAATGCCTACTTCAGATCGGTCAGCGGTGGAACATATGCTCCCTTCGTTCAGCTGGGCGGTTCTACCGTGGGTTACTCGCTGACCGGGTACTACTTCGGATTCTCCTCCGGACGGCGGCCCTTGCTCGAGCCGCGCGGCAGCCGTCGCTTCGACACCGTGAACATTCTGGACCTCAGGATCGAGAAGATCTTCAAGGTCGGTGGCGGCGACCATCGGCTGTCGGTCTACAGCGACATCACGAACGCGCTCAACACCGACACGGTTTCGGCGGTGTTCACGCGAGTTCCGACCACGACGGTGTTCAATCCGCCGCCGGCCGCGGTGGGCTCGACCACCGCGGTACCGTTTGGTGGTCCGGCCACGATTCTGTCTCCCCGGCAGATTACGATCGGAGCCCGCTGGTCGTTCTAGCCGGAACGGCCCTCGTGGCCGCAACGCCGTCACGGTAGCCCGGTCGGGTGGACCGTTTCAAAGGCCTCGGAGCCCAGGAAGCTCCGGGGCCTTCGTTCCTTTCGGCCTGCGCCAGGCGAGGCCGCTCGGCCCGGGGACACCGGCGTCCTGGATGAAGCAGTGCGATTCCTGGAGGGGGCCGGCCCGTCAATCCCGAGGCGGCTCCTACTACGACCTTCCTCGGTCCGTAGCTCGCCCGTTCACGCGCCACCGGCGTGACCGTGTCGATGCGGTTCGTCTGGGCGGAAACCGGTCGGCGCGAGGGATGCAACGGGAGCGACGGGGGGAATCATGATGGAAGCCTTTCTGAGGGACCGAAGCGTGGCCCTCACTGACCCGGGCCACGCTTGGAAACGGGCGATTCCTCAGCCCCGCCGACGCGGAGCGCGAGCGCTGCCCGAAGGGCAGGGCGACGCCTGGCCTTGGGCCACGCTGCATCCCTCGTGACGACCGCGTCGGCGGTCCGCGTGACGCGGTGGACGCTGGCGGGTGGCGGGACTGCTTCGTCGGATGCAGTTCGATGGCCTGCCAAGAAACCCATGCGAGCTAGGCCGATTTCGGGCACTTTTCGATCGGCCTGGACCCCGGCTTTCGCCGGGGTGACGGGGGTGAGATTTCTCCCACAAGTCACGGACGGGGTCCGTCCACGGCTCGCAGTGACGGCGACGGAAGGGTTCGCGTTCGCGTTTACGTTCACGCTTGGAGTTTCTTTGACGGGTCGTTCGGGTTGACGCATTTCGCCGCGGCGCTTACGAGTACCTTCACGTTGACGTGAACGAGCCGGAGTTTCCGGATCAAACATGAACGCACCGGAGTTCTGGTCTGCAACGTGGACTCGGACGATCAGACCAGGTTGGGGACGGGGGGATGGTGATGGGGTTCCGTGGCGTCACGGACGGGTACGAGTACGCAGGGTCCCGTCCGGTCCTTGGCTTCGCCTGGCGAGACGAATCGTGTAGCATCCACGACCTCAGCCCATGATCCACTCGAACGCCAACCCCACCGTGAGCCCGATCCCGGGCCGGGTGTCTTTTGCGTTCGAGCTTCTGCTCGCCCTTAGCGGGCTCCTTCTTGGAGCCAGGGGGTCAGTGATCTAGACAGAAGCAAACCGAGATCATCGAGGACCCCCAAGGCAGACCTTGGGGGTTTTTGTTCTTGAGGAGCAAACCATCATGACGATTTCCACCAATTCCTTCGTGACCATCTTCGACACCACCCTGCGCGACGGCGAGCAGTCGCCGGGCTGCAGCATGAACCCGGGCGAGAAGCTCAAACTCGCCCGCCAGCTCGAGCGCCTCGGAGTGGATGTCATCGAGGCGGGCTTTCCCATCGCCTCTCTGGCCGAGGCCAACGCGGTGGAGAGGATCAGCGGAGAGATTCAGACCGTTCGGGTCGCCGCTCTCGCCCGGTGCAAGCCCAAAGACATCGAGGTGGCGGGGAAGGCCCTGCGGAGCGCGGTGCGCCCGGTCCTTCACACCTTCCTCGCCACCTCGGCCATCCATCTGCGCGACAAGCTGAGGATCACCGCCGACGAAGCGCTTCGTCAGGCCCGGGAGGGCGTGGCTCTGGCCCGCTCCCTCGCCTCCGAAGTCGAGTTTTCCGCCGAGGACGCGTCGCGCACCGACTACGCGTACCTGCTCGAAGTCCTGCGCGCGGTTCACGAGGCGGGGGCGCGGGTGCTGAACGTTCCCGACACCGTCGGCTATTCGCTCCCCCACGAGTACGCGGAGATGGTGGCGAAGCTGGTGCGGGACATCCCCACCGCGGTGATCTCGGTCCACTGCCACAACGACCTCGGCCTGGCCGTGGCGAACTCTCTGGCCGCCATCGGCGCGGGAGCCCGGCAGGTGGAATGCACGATCAATGGCATCGGCGAGCGCGCTGGCAACACCTCGCTCGAGGAGATCGTGATGGCGCTCAAGGTGCGCCGCGAGGTTCTGGGAGTCGACACCCGGGTGGTGACCGAACTCCTGGCCCCCACCAGCGCGGCCCTGTCTTCCATCACCGGGGTGTGGCCGCAGCCCAACAAGGCGATCGTGGGGAAGAACGCCTTCGCCCACGAGGCCGGAATCCACCAGCACGGGATCCTCGCCAATCCTCTGACCTACGAAATCATGACTCCGGCGAGCGTAGGAGTGGGCGAGACCCTGCTCGTGCTGGGCAAGCATTCCGGCCGTCACGCGGTGGAAAAGCGTCTGAAGAGCCTGGGAGTGAGCGTGGAAGCGGAGCAACTGGAAGACGTGACCGCGCGGGTCAAGGAACTGGCGGACCGGAAGAAGTTCGTCTATGACGACGACCTGCTTTCCCTGCTGGATCATCACGCGGAGCGCCGGCCCACCCTGATTCGATACCAGACCCTCTCCGGCAACGGCGTCATACCCACCGCCACCGTGGAAATAGAGACCAACGGCGAGCGACGGACGGCCTCGGCGGTGGGGAACGGACCGCTCGACGCCGCCCTCAAGGCCATCGATGCCGCCCTCGGCGTGAGTCTGGAGCTTCTCGACTGGCACACCCGGTCGGTCAGCAGCGGCAAGGATGCCTTCGCCGAAGTCACGGTCCGGGTGCGGCATCGCGATCAGGAGACGGTGGGCCAGGCCGCGAGCACCGACTCCATCGAAGCGTCGTTGAAGGCCTATCTGTCTGCGATCGGCGCGGCCGAGCGGGCGATCGCGGTCGCGGCATGAGCGCTCCGCGAACCCTTCTCGACAAAGTCTGGGACGCTCACATCGTGAGCCCGGCCACCGCGGACACGCCGGCCACGGTGTACATCGACTTCCACCTGATCCACGAAGTCACGTCGCCCCAGGCCTTCTCCGCGCTTCGCGAACGAGGCCTCAAGGTGCGCCGCCCGGATCGGACCCTCGCCACCATGGATCACAACACGCCGACCGACTTCGAACGAGTGGACGGCCGGGTGGTGATTCCCGATGCCGCCTCCGCGTCCCAGGTCAGCGCCCTGGAGAAGAACTGTCTGGAGGCGGGCATCACGCTCTACGGACTCGACAGCGATCGGCAGGGCATCGTTCACGTGATCGGGCCCGAACTCGGGGTGACCCATCCCGGCCGCACCATCGTCTGTGGAGACTCGCACACCAGCACCCACGGTGCTTTTGGGGCGCTCGCCTTTGGCATCGGCACCAGCGAAGTGGGCCACGTCTTCGCCACCCAGTGCCTTCTGCTGGAGAAGCCGAAGCGGATGGCGGTGACCTTCGACGGGCCGCTCTCCCGCGGCGTCACCGCCAAGGACCTGATCCTCGGCCTCATCGCGAAAATCGGCGCGGGGGGTGCGGTGGGTCACGTCATCGAGTTCCGCGGGACGACCATCGCGACCCTGTCGATGGAAGAACGGATGACCCTGTGCAACATGGCGGTCGAAGCCGGAGGCCGCACCGGGATGATTGCGCCCGACGAGACGACGTTCGAATACCTCAAGGGCCGGCCCTTCGCGCCGCTTGGGAAGGACTGGGAAGAAGCGGTCCTTCGGTGGCGGCAACTCAAGACCGACGAAGGCGCCGTCTTCGACCTCGAGATCACGTTCGACGCGTCGGCGCTCGAACCCATGGTCACCTACGGGACGAGCCCGGGCATGGGCGTTTCCATTGGCGGCTCGGTACCGGCGACCAACGGCGACGAGTCGATGGCCAAGGCCCTTCGCTACATGAACCTGCAACCGGGCGAGCCCATGCGGGGCCGGCCCATCGACGTCGTGTTCATTGGAAGTTGCACGAACTCGCGCATCTCCGATCTGCGCCAGGCCGCGAGCGTCTTCAAGGGCCGGCGGGTGTCCGCGGGGGTCAAGGCGCTCGTGGTTCCCGGATCCCAGGCGGTGAAGCGCCAGGCCGAGGCCGAAGGGCTGGACCGGATCTTCAAGGAGGCGGGAGTGGAATGGAGGGAGGCGGGCTGCTCGATGTGCCTGGGCATGAACGGCGATCGGCTCACCCCCGGTCAGTACTCGGTCAGCACCAGCAATCGGAACTTCGAAGGACGGCAGGGCCAGGGAGGGCGGACGTTCCTGGCCAGCCCGCTGACCGCGGCCGCCTCCGCGATTGAAGGACGCATCGCCGATGCCCGGGAGTACATCTCATGAATCAGCCTCTTCGACGGATTGAGTCCAGCTTCGTGATTCTCCCCGCCGAGAACATCGACACCGACCAGATCTGCCCGGCGCGTTTTCTCACCACCACCTCGCGCGACGGCTTCGGCCCGGCGCTTTTCGCCGACTGGAGATCGGACCAGCAAGGCCAGCCGCGCCCCGACTTTCCGTTGAACCGGCCGGAGGCTCAGGGAGCGCGGATTCTGGTCGCAGGCCGGAACTTCGGCTGCGGCAGTTCGCGCGAACACGCGGTGTGGGCCCTGCGGGACAATGGTATCCAGGCCGTGATCGCGCCCGGCCTGGCCGACATCTTCAAACGAAACGCCCTGAAGAACGGCGTCGTGCCCATCGCCATCGATGAGGCGAGTCACGCCGCCCTCCTGGCGAACCCCGAAGCCAGCATCGTGGTGGACCTGGAGACGCGCTCCGTGTCCTGGCCGGGCGGAGGCGAAGCCGGGTTCGCGATCGAGCCCTTCGCCCGCCACTGCCTCATGGAAGGCATCGACGAAATGGGCTTCCTCCTCGGACAGAGCGCGTCGATCGCAGCCTACGAACAGACTCACGCCAAAGCCTGACCCGCGGAGTGGGCCGGCACGAGCCCCCCGGTACCTCAACCCAGGCGTTCCGGCTGATAATGTGCTCAGCCCCCGCATGGAGAATCCCTCGCCCCGCCGGCCCATGACCGTGAAGGACATTCGCCTGCTCATCGACAAGTCGGTGAATGCCTGGGTGGATGACTACGCGCCCAGCATGGGCGCGGCCATTGCCTACTACACCCTCTTTTCGCTGGCCCCGCTGCTGATCCTCCTCGTCGCGGTGGCGGGGCTGTTCTTTGGTCAGGAGGCAGCCCAGGGCGAGATCGTGGCCCAGCTTCAGGGCCGGATCGGCCCCGAGGCGGCATCCGTGGTGCAGAATGTTCTCAAGGGCCTCAGTGGTCCCGGGAAGACCCTGATCGCGAGTGCGGTCGGCCTCCTGACTCTGCTTTTCGGAGCGACCAGCGTTTTTGGCGAGTTACAGAGCGCCCTCAACCGGATCTGGAGGGTTCCAGAACCCGCCAGCAGCAGCGGCCTCGTCAAGCTGCTGCGCAGCCGTCTTCTGTCCGTCGCCATGCTGCTCGGAATTGGCTTCCTGCTTCTGATCTCTCTCGCCCTGGGCACGTCGCTTTCCGTGGCAGCCGACTGGTCCGATCGATGGTTCGGCGGCCGAAGGGGCGGCCTGCACGCCCTGAACTTCCTTGTCTCCTTTGCCATCAATATCGGTCTGTTCGCTGCGCTCTACAAGTTCATCCCTCGGGCGCGGGTGAACTGGCGCGATGTCGGGGTGGGGGCGCTGGTCACTGCCTTGCTCTACGAGATGGGCAAGCTCCTGATCGGGTTCTACCTTGGACGAAGCACTGTGGGCTCCGGGTTTGGGGCGGCGGGATCGCTCGTCGTCTTTCTGGTGTGGGTGTATTACTCGGCTCAGATCTTTCTGCTGGGCGCCGAGTTCACCTGGGTCTACTCGCATCAGCACGGGTCGCGGGCCGAGCGCTTCGAGACCAAGGTGGTGCCGCTCGTGCCCAGCCGGCTCGGGGACGAAACCCCGGAGGCGAAAGCGGAGATCACCCGCCGCCCGCCCCCTTCCTACCCACTGACCTCTCGCTACGTCTCCGCCGCGGCCTCGACGATCAAGAGCGGAGCGGTGGGCGCGGGTCGGTACATGAAAAGAAATCCCGTTCTGAGCCTCGGCCTTCTGAGCGTGGCCGGCGTGGCCGCGCTGCTGGTGTTTCGTGGAGCGCTCGGCCAGGGAAAACCGCGAAGTCGCCAGGACCCCGGCTTTCGCCGGAGTGACGCGGAAGGCGATGAGTCGTCACAACTGTGAAAAACAGCGCGGGCGCCTCGACGCTCGCGTGTCATAGCTACTTACGAAACACTAGCGGATTTCGAAGTCGGCGATGAGGGGCAGATGGTCGCTGGCGATCCGCGAGAGGCGGAGCCGGCAGCGGTGGGCGGAGAGCAGGCGGAGAGGGCCGCGGTAGTAGATGCGGTCGAGAGGTCCCTGGGGAAAGAACGAGGGGTAGGTGAGCAGAGGCCGGCCGCGACCAGACTCGGGGTCGGTCGCGGAACGGAAGTTCATGCCCCGGGTCAGGAAGGGGACGAGGAGAGACCGCCAGTCGTTGAAATCCCCGCCCACCAGGCAAGGGGCGCTCGCGGAGAGAGCGGTCATTTCGCCGGAGCGGGCCAGGATCTCGACCTGCCGCGCCCGCTGCCCGGCCGACAGGCCGAGGTGCAGATTGAAGACATCGAGAGTCACGGCCGCGGCGCTTGGATGATCCGGATCCTTGAGGGCGATGGCGGTGTGCTGGCACCCACGACGCTTCCACAACGTGATGGTCAGGTCGATGTTCCGCTCGCTGAGAATGGGATATCGACTGAGGGTCGCGTTTCCGTAGCGGCCTTTGCGAAGGGTCACGTTGTGCCCGACCGCGTGATGCGGAAATCCCAGATCGGATGCGAGTTCGCGCGCCAGGTCCATCTCCCGGGAACGAGGCACGCCTTCATCCACTTCCTGGAGCAGGACGATGTCCGCGTCGTAGGTCTCGATGATGCGGGCGATGCGCTCGGGCCGGAAGCGCCGGTCGACGCCGATGGCTCGATGGATGTTGTAGGTCAGGACGCGAAACTTCATGAGGAACTCTCCTCATTCCCGGGGAGGCTTGGCGGCCGGTCCGGGCCCTGGTTCCGGCCCTGATCGGACTTCGACCATGCCGTCTTCTTGCGCCGAAGAGCCCGGGCCACGAGGGCGAGGGCGAACCACAGGCAGGCTGCGGCCAGGGGCCAGGCCAGCAGGCGAGGCCAGAGGAATCCGATCAGACCCAGGATTCCGAGGAGCACCGCCCCCTGGGTCATCAACCAGCGCTCCGTGGGCTGATGAACCCGCTTGGCTGCGAGGGCCGAACCGATGGCGTTGCCCAGGCGAAGCGCTCCGGCCGCCGCGCGGGTTCCGCTTCCTCCGGCCCGAGGAGGCCGCCGCACCCGCACCCCGCCGGCGGGCCGGACCCGGCGCCTCGTCTCCAGCACGATCTCCGTCGAGTGGGTGAGATCCTCGAGGAACATTGCCTCCATGGCCTGGCCGAACTCCTGGTTCTCGATGACCAGATCCAGTTCGCGATTTCCCATCCAGCTCGACAGGTTCAGGTTCGTGGAGCCGACTCGCGCCCAGTGCGCGTCGGCCACCGCGGTCTTGGCGTGCAGCATGGGCCCGTTCCACTCGAAGACCCGAACTCCCGACTCGAGAAGCGCCCGGTACCCGGTGCGGGAGATCATCTGCATGAAGGGAATGTCGCCGCCCGGTCCCGGCACCAGGAGGCGCACATCCACCCCGTCGGCCGCGGCCTCTCCCAGGGCCTGCACGTAGACCGCGGTGCCCGCGAAGTAGGCGTCGGTCAGCCAGAGAGTGCGGCGGGCCAGAGAGGCCACGAGAGGATCGAGGCGATACAAACTGGCGCTGCCGGGAGTGGAGGCCACCACCCGCACGCCGACCTTGCCCGCTTCGGGCCACGCTTCGAAGCTCGGGAGCGCCGCCTCCGGGAGAGGCGGACCGGTGACGGCCCAGCTCGAGGCAAAGGCGAGGGCCACCTCCGAAACCGCGGGGCCGCGGATCGACACTCCGGTGTCGCGCCAGGGCGCCCGGCCGAGCTCCGGCGTCCCCTCCCACATCTTCCCCACGCACATGCCGGTGATGAAAGCGATCCGTCCGTCGACCACCAGACACTTGCGATGGTCGCGCTCCACCCATCCCAGGGGCTGGTCCAGACGAGGCGGATTGAACGAACGCACATCCACGCCGCCCTCGCGCAGCTCGCGCCAGAAGCCGCGGGAGGCCCGGCCGATGCAGCCGATCCAGTCGTAGACCAGGCGCACGGGCACGCCCTCCTTCGCCTTCTCGAGGAACGCGGCGCTGAATCGCCTCCCCGTTTCGTCGTCGTAAAGGATGTAGTTCTCGAAATGCACGAACCGCCGGGCGGATCGGATGGCCTCCAGCCATGCGGGGTAGTTCTCCTTCGCGTCCCGCAGCAAGCGGACGTCATTGCCCGGGATCAGGTGAGCCCCCGCGGTGCGCGAGAAGACCTGATCACTGAGGGCCTGCGCGGCCGCGGGAATGGACGGAAGAGCGTTCATCGGCTTGGCTCCAGGGTCTCCCGGGAAACCCTACTCCGGCCGGCCCAGGAGGAAGCCTTGAGCGGAGTCGCAGCCCTCCGCTTTGAGGAAGGCCAGCTGTTCCTCCGTCTCGACCCCCTCGGCGATGACCTCGAGGCCGAGGTGATGGGCCATGGCGATGATGGCGGTGACGATGCCCCGGGCCCCTTTCTCGCCGGGCAGATCGGCCACGAAGGAGCGATCGATCTTGACCGCGTGCAGGGGCAGGCGGCGCAGATTGGAGAGCGACGAATGGCCGGTGCCGAAATCGTCCATATGCAGGCGGATGCCGCGACCGTGGAGCGCCTTCAAAATCACGTCGGCGCGTTCGAGGTCCTGCATGGCCACGGTTTCGGTGATCTCGAAATCCAGTCGCGACGCGTCGAGGCCCGAGGCTTTCAGGGCGATGTCGACGGTGTCCAGGAGGGCCGGATCGTGGAATTGCCGGCCCGAGAGATTGATGGACACCCGCTCGTTGTTCCGGCGCGCCACCGTGGCCGCGCAGGCGAGGTCGATGACGTGGTGCCCGATCTCGGAGACGAGGTTGGTGGACTCGGCCACCCCGATGAAGTCTGAGGGCTCCACCACGCCGTGTTCCGGGTCGCGCCAGCGCAACAGGGCCTCGCGGGCCTCGATCCTCGAGTTGGACAGCCGCACGATGGGCTGATAGACGAGGAACAGTTCACCGCCGGTGAGAGCCCGGCGCAGGCGCTCCTCCAGATTCATGTTTTCGAGCAGGCTCACGCTCATGGCGGCGGTGTAGAACTGGGTGCGATCGCGACCCAGCTCCTTCGCCCGATACATGGCGAGATCGGCGTTCCTCAGGAGCTGCTCCGCGGTATCGCCATCCTGGGGAAACAGCCCCGCCCCAATGCTCGCCGCCACCGTCAGTTCGCGCGACGCCACTTCCAAGGGGAGCTTGATGGTGGAATGAATCTTCTGGGCCAGCCGCAGGAGGTCGTTCGGATCCTTCAGGCCGCTGACCAGGACCGTGAACTCGTCGCCCCCGAGCCGCGCCACCGTGTCCTCGGTGCGCAAGGTGGAGCGAAGGCGGACGGCGACCTCGCGCAGGACGGCGTCGCCGGCGGTGTGGCCGAGGGAATCGTTGATGGACTTGAAGTGGTCGAGGTCGATGAACAGAACGGCCAGGGTCTCTCCGGTGCGCCGCGCGCGGGTGAGCGCGGTGTCGAGGCGATCCACGAACAGGTGGCGGTTGGGGAGGCCGGTGAGGGCGTCGTGGTAGGCAAGGTGTTCGATCTGGTGCTCGGCCTGGCGCCGCTCGGAAATGTCGAGGCCGGCGGCGAAGACCAGTTCGCCCAGGGGGTCGGGGGCGGCGTTCCACAAGGTCCACCTTGGGGAGCCGTCCCGGTGTTGCAAGCGCAGCTCGAGGTCGGTGGCCCCGGTCTTCAGTCTCGGGAGAATCTCCTCCCGCGCTCCCTCTTCGTCGATATCCAGATGCTCCCACACTCTGGTGCCCACGAAGTCCTCCGGCTCGCGGCCGAGCATCCGCCTCGACGCCGGAGACACCCAGCGAACCGTGCCGGCGGCGTCGAGGACCACGTGCAGGGTCTGGGAGACTTCGAAGAAGCGGTCCCGTTCGGCGGTGAGCTTCTGGCGTTCGGCGAGGCCCCGCTCGAGTTCCAGGGTCCGCGCGCGCACTTCCCTTTGCAGCGTGGCCGACCATGCGAACGCCCCTCCCGCTACCAGGATCAGAGCGAAGACGGCCATCGCGTACCGGCGCAACTGTTGGGTGAAGGGCACGGGGGGCGGGGCGATGGTGAGCGTGCTCTCGATGATGCCGCTCATTTGCGGCGAGGCCTGGACGCGTTCGATGGCCTCGGCCAGGGGGCGCAGCTCCGAGCCCTCGCCCTTGCTGGTCACGAGGTCGTAGGAGGTGGAGGCGACCTCGACCTCGACCAGATCGGTGAGCCCGAATTGGGCGGCGATGTGCCGGAGAGCGAGTCCGTTGCCGGCCACCATGGTGGCTTCGCCGGCGATGAGCGTCTGCACGGCCTGGAACTGATCGTCGCAGAGCCGGAACTTCGGCCGCCTGCTCTCGGGGAGTTTCAGCAGCGTTTCGTGGAGCAGGCCGCGGTCGAGCACGGCCACCCGTTCCCCGGCCAGATCGTCCAGGCCCTGGGGATAGGAGGCCCGTCCGGGAGGGAACAGGAGGGACATGTGCATGGTCCAGATGTGGGAGAGGAGGTCGTAGCGTTCGGCCCGCTCGCCCGAGTAGCCGATGGCGAGGAGATCGGCCGCGCCGTTGTCCAGCGCCACTACCGCGTCCGCCCAGGGGCTGAGACGAAACTCGATATCGTAGCCTCCATCCTCGGCGGCCGCCTTCAGCAGTTGGATGTTGAAGCCCTGGGCCTGACCGGAGGCGTCCTTATATTCGAAGGGCGGGAAGTAGGCGTCGCCGGCGTAGATCAGTTTCGGCCGGGTCGAAGCGGAGGCCGGCGGATCAGCCCGCGACTGGGCCAGCACGCGCACCCCCGCGATCAGCGCGATGGTGACCACCGCGAGCCTGAGGCCCGCGCGCATTCGCCCGCCGTTCGGGAACAGCGAACCGGAGTGGTTTCGCGAAAAGAGGGAACTCATGAAGACGGTTCGCAGGCCGACTCTAATCGCGTTCCCGCGTGGCCCACCACGCGGCAAGGAGGACGGCTCCGCGATCCTTCGACTAACCTTGGCAGATGAACCGCTCCACGGCTCTCCGGGCAAGTCTCCTCCTCGCACCCGCTCTGTTCGCTCCCGCGCAGGACCGACCCCAGCCCCCCGTCTTCGCCACCGGCACGGACCTGGTTCTGGTCGACTTCGTGGTGACGGGCAAGGGCGACTCGATGGTGGGTGGCCTCTCCGCGGACGACTTCGTGGTGAAAGAGGACGGCAAGGTCCGTCCGATCGTTTCCTTCGCGGCCTTCAGCGGAGGAACGCCTCCGCCCGACGCCGGCCCGGCGGAGGTCGTAGTCGAACCATACCCATCGGCTGCGCCCAGACCGGCCGCCCCCGCCCCCAACGCGATCACCGTCCTGTTTGTGGACGATGGACAGATGTCGCCGCGGGAGGCGGTTCACCTGAGGCCGGCCCTGAAGAAACTGATCGATACCATGGCGGAGCGAAACGGCGCCCTGGCCCTGATCGCGCCGTGGTCGAAGGTCTCGGTGGCCGATGAAGTCCTTGGCCATCGCGCGGTGTTCGGGGCCGCGGTGGACCGGATCATGGGGAGGCGGGTCGACGAGCGCTCGACCTTTCCGATCTCCGATGCCGAGGCCATCGCGGCGGAGCGCGGCGATTCGTCGATTCTGAGCCGTCTGGCCCGCCGGTTCGTGGCTTTGAACCCGGGCCTCGATCTGGACCAGGCCGCGGCGGTCGCGCGCGGCCGCGCCGCCGAGGTCGCCCGCGACGCGCGCATACGCCGGGAGGACGCCTACGGGGTGCTGATTCAGTCTCTCGACTGGCTGGCCAAGCAGCCCGGGCGGCACGGCGTGGTCATGGTCTCGGGTGGCTTCGCCTACGACCCCGAAGATTCCAAGCAGCAGGAGGTGGTGACCCGTTCTCTTCGCGCCAATGCGCCCATCCATTTTCTCGACGCGCGCGGCCTGCAGGGAATGGGCCGCTTTCAAAGCGTCGAATATGGTCCAGCGCTCGATCGCGACGCCGGGGAAACGCCCTTCGCCTATTCGGAGGCCGCCGATGGCTCCTCCAACCTGGCCGCGGACACGGGAGGCCTCACCATTCGCAACCGCAACGACATCGCCGCGGGCCTGACCAGGTTGCTGGACACGATGACCACCTACTACCTGATCGGCTACCAGCCGCCCGCGCACAAGAAGCCCGGATTCCGCAAGATCAAGGTGGAGGTCCGGACGAAGGGCCTGCGCGTCCTGGCCCGTCGCGGATATTTCGACGAGGTCTCCGCTCCTCACTGATCAGCGCGCTCCCATCAGGCCGAAGCGGACCCGCACCGGCAAGGGAGAGCGCGAGGTATCCGCGCAGATGAGGGTATCGGCTCCTCGCCGCTCCAGGCTCTGGGGGAAGGGGCCGTCCGGGGCGGCCAGATCCGAGGGGGAGCGGCCCGCGGGGGTCACGGAGCAAACCACCTCGATGGGACCGTCGCTCTCCACCCGCACGTCGATTCCCGAAGCACTCACGGTCTGGCTGACCACCAAGAGGCGTCCCGCCGCCCTCTGGGGAAGCTCGAAGGGGAGAAGCGTGCTTCCGGCCCGAATGACCACCCGATAACCCCCGCTCGACCGCGACACCCCGAGAAGACCCTTGACCACGGCGTTGTACAGGGCGGCGGCGGTCGCCGCGTAGGCCGGACTGCCCTGGGGCGCGTCGTCACGCCCGTACCATTCGTGGATGCCCGGGCCTCGGGCGAGGATGCGCGACGCGATCTGATCGAGATGGGCGCGCGCCGGTTCAGAGAAGCCCCGCTCGAACTCGGCCTCGACCAGAGCCGCACCGAACCAGTCCCACTGCCCTCCGTTCTGGTATTGAAACGGCTCGCGCATGGCCGGATGCTGAAAGACGCCGGCCGCGTACGGCGGGATCAGGGAGGTCGAGATGGTCGAGAGATTCTGAGCCACTCTGAGTCGTTCCGCGGTCGCGAAGATGGAAGCGGCCTCCGCGTCGTCGGCCACTCCGAAGAGGGCGGCGAGCGCGTTCCCTCCGAGGGCGAACCTTTCGCCGTCATCCGAGAAGCCGAAGGGTTCGGGATCGAGAGGGAGGCGAATCCGAAAGAAGCCTCGATCCTTCATCCAGAACCCTCTTCGGATGCGATCCCTGATCTTCGCGGCCCTCTTGGCCAGGGTCTCCCGGCCCGCTTTCGGACCGGCGAGGGCGGCCAGGCAATCGAGGGCCGCGTAGGCCATCACGTTCGAGTAGAGCGACAGCGTTCGGGGCGTTCGCGCGTCGCGGTAGATGGCGCGCTGGTCCGGGTACAACGGGCTCACATCGCCCCAGTCGGCGGTGAGGCCGCTCCAGATGAGACCGGTCTTCGGGTCGGTGCGATCGCGTTGCAGGGCGTCCATGGCCTTGACCAGCTTCTTCAGGCGCAGAGCCCGCTCGCCCCTCTCCGATCCCGGTTCGAGGCCCAGGAGTCGCTCCGTCCGGCAGTGGGCGAGGGCGGCGCTCGGCTCCTGGTCCGACTCATTGCTGTTCGTGTCGAAGGCGATGCCCTCTTTCTCCGAGACCCGGGGAGCCCACTCGCGGAAAGCATCCGCGCGGCCTCGGGCCACCCAGTCCCTCAACCGCCCATCCTTCGTGGCGTAGGCGAGGTGGAGGTCCAGCCATGAGGTGAGGGTTTCCCGCGGATAGTAGGCGGCGGCCGCCTCGACGATCCAAGAACTGTCGCGCAGCCAGATCTGCGGATAGGCGTCGCCGGCGCCGAAGCCGCTCACCGGCCCCAGAGGCCCCTCGAACGACTTGTGGTTCTTTTCGAGGATCAAGGGAACCCGGTCGAACACTTCGCGAATGCGTTCCAGCGCGGTCGGGGTGGGTGCTATCGGGGGCGGCGCTTCCGTGGTCGAGCACCCGGCGAGGGCGGAAAGGGCGCAAAGCAGGGGAGCCGCCACCCGCCAGGGGCGGCGCGGGGAGGTCGTCCGGTCCGCAGCGGTCAGAAAGCGGACGGGTCTCATGTGGGTTTCCTCAATGGATCCAAGGGTTTGGCCGAGCCTTCGGGGCGCCCGCGCAGCATACCTTCGGGACGAGCCCAGGATCTCCTTCCCGGCGCTCGTGGAATTGTGTTGAGGCGCCCCTGCCCGTCGCATATGATCCTCACGGCCCTCTGCCTTGTTCGTCATGGGGTCGGTGGACCGAGGAACCAATGCAGCTCTCTCGGGGTCTTATCTGTCGTCTTGTGGTGTGCATGCCTCCGCGTTGAGGAAGCCTGAAGCAAGCGCAGGACCCCACCCTTTGCGCTCAGGTTCCGTGAGCGCCACCGACGTCAGACGGCAAAGTGGAGGGCTTTTTCCTTCCGTGCGCTATCGATCGCCGGGCCTGAGTTCGGAGGCTTGGGCAGGCCGCAACTCGGCACAGGCGTCGGGCTCGACCGTCCACATGGAGTTGGAGACGCGCCATACCCCGCCGGTCTTCACGAAGTCGAAAACATCGACGCCGCAGTGGCTCGTCTTACCGTCGATCCAGTACTCGTACGGTGCCCACACCACCGCAATGGCCCCCCGAATCAACACCGTGGGCGAC
>JAQBHL010000313.1:0-9018 GCA_032127745.1 Acidobacteriota bacterium | reverse complement strand
TGATGACCCGGGGCCTTCCGCCCTCTTCGGACCGGGCCGCGGCCTTTTCTGTCCTGGCTTTCGCCGCCGGCGCTTCGATCTACGCTTGGTGCGTGTGGGACTTCGCTGCTTTCGGGAGGGGGACACCCGCTCCGATCGATGCTCCCCGGAGGCTGGTGGCTCGTGGGCTCTACCGGTACTCGCGCAACCCGATGTACATAGGGGTCCTGACCGTGATCCTGGCCTGGGCCGTGCGGTTCCAATCGGCCGTGATCCTTCTCTATGCCATGCTCATCGGCTCCTTGTTCCATCTCGTCGTGATCCTCTATGAGGAGCCCCACCTTCATCGCACCTTCGGTGACGAATACGACGCGTATCGAAGGCGAGTGGGACGTTGGCTTCCGGGAACAGGGCAAGGGGCCTGATCCGGCCGCGAACTGACCCACCCGCGCGCCTCCTCCCTGGCTGCTTTCCGCCCGTCCAGTTGATCCGCCCGAGGTAACGACCACCCGCGAGTTCGAACGGCCCCTGGCCTCCGCGCCCGGTCTTGCCCGCCCGCTCAGCGCGAAGGCGCCTGCTGCCAGGATCCGTACATCGGATTCGGCATCACGAAGAACCGCTTGCCGAAGGAGTCGAAAGCCGATTCGGGCTCGTCGCGCAGAGATTGCCTCAGGGCGGGGAAGTCCTGGATGTTGTCCCCCACGAAGGCCACCACCTCCCGGGCCCGGCCGTCGCCGAAGGCCGCCCCGCCCGCCACCGCGGCGAAGCGGGGATTCTTGTCGCCCTCGTCTACGCGACACAGGATCACGTCGAAGGGCAGACTCTGAATCCGGAAGTTCGCCTTGGTGTCCTCGCACAGGTTCGACCAGCGGTTGGTGACGATGGCGATGCGGCCGCCCAGTGCCTTTACCTGATCGAGGAAGGCGTTCGAGCCGGGGACGGGAACCGCCGAGCGCAGGCGTACGAAGGTGGCCCACAGTTCCTCGCTGAAGGGAGTGGTGCCCTGGGCAAGATCGCGCTGGAAGACGGAGTTGTCGAGAACGGTTTCGTCAGCGTCCAGGATGACCGCCCAACTGTCCGGCTCCTTTCCCTTCACCGCATTCGTCACCGCTTCGGTGGCCGCCCGGTAGGTGGAGATCGTGATGGCCCGGTATTCGGCGGCACTTCTCAGCCACCGAACCCCGTCGCCCAGTGGAGACCCTGCGGGCCGGCGGGGCGGGGCGGGTGCGGCCGCGGGCGGCGCTGGGGATGGAAGTGCTGCCACCGGCGCCGCTGGCGCGGGGGACGGGGGCGGCGCGGGCTGCGAGTGGGTGGCGCAGGCGCCCGAGAACAGCATCGAGGCCACCAGAATGAGTCCGATATTTGATCGCTTCATAGTAGCTTTCATTTCGCCGCGGGGTGGCTTTGGGTCATTCAATTTGAAACGTCGATCACGGCCTCGCCCAGGGCTTCGACCAGCGGCTGCACTCCGAGCCCCGGCTCGGTGGATGCGGCCATGCGTCCGTTCCGCCGCCGCGGCGCGCCGAAGGCGATCGGTTTCGTGACGTAGGAGTTGAAGTCGGTGGCGGTGAAGAGAAATTCCGGCGGCGTCGAGTGGGCCAGATGCGCGATAGCCGCGGTCACGATGTCGCCGCCCCAGGTGTCTTCGATGGTGAGAGCGATGCCGAGCGACACCGCGAGATCGCGGATCTGCCGCGCCGGGGTGAAACCGCCGACCTTCGAGATCTTGAGATTGATCACGTCGGCGGCGTGATCGTTCGCGGTGCGGACCAGCATGCCGATACCGTCGACACTCTCGTCGAGGATGAACGGGTGCGTGGTCTTCCGCCGCACCGACAGGCATTCCTCGTAGGTGAGGCAGGGTTGCTCGATGTAGACGTCGATGTCTTCGACCCCGCGGACCACCCGCATGGCCTCATGCATCAGCCAGCCGGTGTTGGCATCGGCGATCAGGATGTCGCCCTTCTGCAGCCGCTTGGAGACGGTGCGGATGCGGGCGATGTCCGTGTTCACGTCCGCGCCGACCTTGAGCTGAAACCGGTGGTATCCCTCCGACCGGTACTGGACCACCTTCTCCGCCATGGCTTCGGGCGATTCCTGCGAGATGGCCCGATAGAGATGAAAGTCGTCGCCGAAACGCCCGCCGAGCAGAGTGACAATGGGCTGGCCGCAGGCCTGGCCCAGGATGTCCCAAGCGGCCACGTCGATGCCGGACTTCGCGTAGGGGTGACCCTTGAGAGCCTTGTCCATGGCCCGATAGAGTGCGGTGGTGTCGCGAGGATCGAGGCCGATGAGCGCCGGTGCGATCTTCGCGAGGCCGGCGCGCACGCCCTCCGCGTAGGAGGGAAGGTAGGTCGGGCCGAGAGGACAGACTTCGCCGTGGCCGACCAGGCCCTCGTCGGTCTCCACGCGGACCACGGTGCTGTCGAAGACATCCACCGACTTGCCGCCGGACCATGAGTACCGGCCCTCGTGGAGGGGGAGTTCGACGCGATAGGCAAGAATCCGGGTGATCTTCATGAACGAAGCCTAGCCTCTTTGAGGCTAGTGTCCTGCCACCTGCGTAGGAGGCGGGACACTAGACTGCGGCCAGCGCGGTGGCCAGATCCTTCACGATATCGGCCGCGTCTTCGATGCCGACCGAGATGCGGACGAGACCGTCCGTGATGCCCAGAGCGTCGCGCTCCGGCTGGGTGTAGCCGGCGTGGGTCATCTTGGCCGGATGACAGACGAGCGTCTCCACGCCGCCGAGGCTCTCGCCCAGCGAGCACAGGCTCAGCTTCGGCGCGAAACGCTGCGCCGCGGCCAGCGAACCAAGTTCGAAAGAGATCAATGCGCCGAAGCCCGAGGCCTGGCTCTTGTGAATCGCGTGGCCCGGGTGATCCTCGAAGCCCGGCCAGAACACTTTCTGGACCTTACCCTCCCCGCGCAGGAACGTCGCGACCACCCGGGCGTTCTCCTCGTGACGCGGCATGCGCACGGCCAGGGTCTTCGTCCCGCGCAGGACCAGGAACGAATCCAGAGGCGACAGAATCGCCCCCTGCGCGTTCTGAACGTACTTCAGCCACTTCGCGTCGTCGGCGCTTCGGCACACCGCTACTCCGCCGATGCTGTCGGAGTGGCCATTCAAGAACTTCGTGGTCGAGTGGACGACCAGGTCCGCCCCGAGAGAGAGAGGGCGCTGAAAAAATGGACTCATGAACGTGTTGTCGACCACCAGGCGCGCGCCCTTCTGGTGCGCGATGGCGGCGAGGGCCCTGATGTCGCAGATCTTCATCATCGGGTTCGTCGGCGTCTCCAGCCACAACAGAGCGAACTCGCCCGCACCCCTCTCAAAGTCCGCCGCGTCGGAGAGGTCGAGGAAGTCGAAGCTCACCCCGTAGGGCGCGATGAGTTTCGTGAACAGCCGATGAGTCCCCCCGTAGACGTTGTCGCTCACCACCACCCGCTGGCCGGGCTTGACGAACGACAGCACCGCGTTGGTGGCCGCGAGGCCGGACGCGAAGCAGATCGCGTCCGCGCCGCCTTCGAGGGCGGCGAGGTTCGCCTCGAGCGCGAACCGGGTGGGGTTCTGGGTGCGGCCGTATTCGAAACCCTTGTGTTTGCCGATGCCTTCCTGGACGTAGGTCGAGGTCAGGTACAGCGGCGTAATGACCGCCCCGGTGGTGGGGTCGGGCCGTTGGCCGGCGTGGATGCAGTCGGTGGCGAAAGCCATGGGGTCAGGACCTCACTTTGATGATGGGAGACTCGCGAAGCCAGGTGGTCAGTTCATCGATGGGAAGGGGCTTCGAGAAGAGGAAACCCTGCATGAGTTCGCAGCCCCACGACTCGAGGGCCTTCTTCTGGTCGGCCCGTTCCACGCCCTCGGCCACCACCCGCATGTTGAGGGCCTGACCCAGCGACACCACCGCCTTCGCGATAGCGGCGTCGTCGGGATCCTCGATCATGCCCTGGATGAACGACGAGTCGATCTTCAGCGTGTCCACCGGCATCTGACGGAGGCGCGACAGCGAGGAGTACCCGACGCCGAAGTCGTCGATGGCGATGGAGGCGCCCGCGTTCTTGAGCCTCCGGAGCTGTTCACGGATCAAGGCGCCTTCGCTCAGGGCGGCGGTCTCGGTGACCTCAAAGTGGATGCGGGTGACCGGGAACGACTCCGCCCTGAGGGTGGCGAGGACCTGGTCGACAAAAGAGGTGTTGGACAACTGGCGAACGGAAACGTTGATGGCCAGGTTCAGGGGCGTGTTTCCGGCGACGCGAGGCAGGGTCTTGATCGCTCGGATCGACTGTCGGAGAACCAGCTCACCGAGAGGAGTGATCAGGCCCGTCTGCTCGGCGAGGGGGATGAACTCGGAGGGCATGGTCAGGCGTCCTCCCTTCTCATCGGGCCAGCGGGCCAGGGCTTCCACCGCCACCGGCCGCTTCAGCTTGGTGTCGATGATGGGCTGGAAGTAGACCACGAGCTTCGAGCGGACGATCGCGGTGCGAAGGCCCCGTTCCATCGACACCCGGCGTTCCACGTCCTCGCGGAGCGCGGTCGAGAAGAGCTGGTGGGTGTCGCGACCCATCTCCTTCGCTCCGTACATCGCGAGGTCGGCGGCCTTGAGCAGGGTGTCCCGGTCGGTCCCGTTGGCCGGGAACATCGCGATCCCGACGCTCGCGGTGACCAGAACCTCGCTGCCCGCCGCATCCAGCGGATGGCGAAGCGAGTCGACCAGTTTCTGGGCGACGTGGGCCGCGCCCTGCTGATCCGTGTCGGGCAGGATGGCGATGAATTCGTCGCCGCCGCGCCGGGCCAGGGTATCGGACTCGCGGAGGCATTCGGCGAGCCGCGCGGAGACCAGCCGCAGGACGCCATCACCCACGCTGTGGCCCAGAGTGTCATTGACCAGCTTGAAGCGGTCGAGGTCCACGAACAGGATGGCGAGGGTCGTGCCGTGGCGCTCGGCCAGGGCCAGGACGGTGTCGAGGCGGTCGTCGAACAGAAAGCGATTGGGCAGGCCGGTGAGGGAATCGAAATAGGCCAGCGACTGGATCTGTTCGTCCTTCTGTTTTCGCTCGATGGCCTCGGCGATGTGGCCGGAGACGAAGGTCAGCAGATCCCGATCGGCGGGCGCGTATCCCCGGTCCGGGTCGTAGCTCTGAACCACAAGGATCCCGAAGGTGGCGTTGCCGCGGACCAGGGGCACGCCGATCCAGCTCGCCGCGTCATGGCCGTAGGTCTTTGCCTGGCGCGAACGCTCCAGGTCGTCAATGGCCTTCAGGTCCAGGAGCAGGGGCTCGCCGGAACGTATCACGTAGCCCGACAGAGAGTCTTCCAGGGGAAGCGGATGCGGGGGAGCCTCGTCGAATTCGTCCTTGAAGTAGGGGAAGGAGAGGTGAGTGCCTTCGTCATCCAGGAGGGCGATGAAGAAGTTCTTGGCGTACATGAGCTCGGCCACGATGTCGTGGATCTCGGAGAAGAGGGCGTCGATCCCGATCGAGCGGGTGGAGGCCTGGGCGATCCGGTAGAGCGCCGATTGAAGCTCCTCCGCCTTCTGGCGCTGGGACAGATCGCGCGCGATAACGAGCGCGCCCTTGCGCCCATCAATGTCGATGGCGGCGGCTCGGACCTCCACGGAAACGTGGCCGGTGTTCTGGTTCAGCCGGATTTCGCCGGTCTGGGCCCGACGGCCCAGGGACACCGATTCCGACATGTCCCGGAGGATGGCCCGATCCTCCTCGGGGGCGAGCTGTGCCAACTCCAGAGGACGGCCCGCGAATTCGGGCGCGAGGTCGAGCAGGCGCCTCGTGCCGGCATTGGAAAACACCACGCGTTCGCCGTCGAGGACGAAGACCGGATCGGGCAGCAGCTCGATCAACTGCCGGTACCGATGCTCACTGTCGATCAGGGCCTGCTCCGACCTCTTCCGTTCGCTGATGTCGCGGACGATTTCGAGGACGGCCGGTTTCTTTTCGTAGAGGATCGGCTCGCTCTGCGCCTCGATGTCGATAATGTTTCCGTCGAGTCGAATCGCTTTCTGCTCGACCGAGGGGGCGGACAGGCCCTGGCTCACCGCCCTCATCCGGTCATGGGCGACCTCCCGGAAGTCCGGATGCACGAACTCGGTCAACCTCTGACCCTGCAACTCCTCGATCGAAGTCGCGCCCAGTAGCCTGAGGTAAGCGGGATTCACGAGCAGGAGTTTCCCGTCCTGGCTCACCGAGATGCCGTCGGGGGACGCCTCGACCAGCTGGCGGTATCGCTCTTCGCTTTCCCGCAGGGCCTGCTCGGCCCGCATCGATTCGGTCATCACCCGGATGAAGGCACGGAAGGCGGGCTTGCCCTCGTATTCAACCTGATGGGAATCGAGCCGGATCATGCCCGTCTCACCGTCGAGCTGCTTGAACCGCAGGACCATGGGCTCCGCCGCGCCCCGGCTTTTCAGCATCGCGTTGCGGGCGACGATGGCCGGCAGATCCTCCGGAAACAGAAAGTCCTCGATCTTGCGGGACAACAGGTCTTCGGCGCTGCTCGCTCCCGCGATCCTGACCAGGGCCTTGTTGACGAACACTGGCTGCCCGTCGCGATGGATCAGGATGCCATCGGGCGTGTTCTCGACCAGACTTCGGTATCGCGCCTCGCTCTCCCGCAGCGCCGCTTCGCTGGCCTTGCGCTCGGTGATGTCGGACAGGAGGGTGACGTAGGCCTGCTTTCCGCGCGCGTCGAAAGGCACGGACCGAACCTCGGCATGGGTCCTCTCGCCGTCCTGGCGCAGGATACGCATCTCCATGGGTGGATTGGGCTCGCCCCGGGCCAGGCGGGCGACCCGTTCCACGACGGCGGGAAGAAACTCGGGGTCCAGGAACTGGTGGGCCCACTGGCCGACGACCTCGGATCGATCGTTGGCCCCGATCAGTTGGAGGAAGGCCTCGTTGCACCACACGAACTTCTCGTCCATCGCGATCGAGGCCGCGAAGGGCGCGGATTCGAGGACGTAGAGCAGGCCGACGCTGTCGAAAATCTCCCGCCAGTCCATCGGTTTCATCGCGGGGTCGCGGGAGAGGCGGCCCGTCCTCATCTGATGCTGACCGATATGTCCATCGGCCTGCCGTCCCGCAGGATCTGCGCTCTGACCGAGCCAGCGGTCTGAAGCCTTGGCCAGAGGCCGACCAGGGTGGTGAAACTTTCGATTTGGGTGTCGTTCACGCTCACCAGAACGTCGCCGGCCTGGAGGCCGAGGGTCTCGAGGATCGTCCCCGCCGGGATGCGCGACAGGGTGAAGCCCGCGACCTGGCCCCGCGAGGTGAGAGGGACCAGGGTCGTTTCCGTGATCAGGCGCGACATCTCGCGGTCCAGCCGGGCCTCCAGATCGGCCCGGGTGATAGTGAAGTCGGGGTTTGGTTCTTCCGTGGCGACCGCCTGCGAAGGCGGTGGAGTCGCCCCCAAAGACGAGGAGGCCGCAAGGGTCAGGGTGCGGCGCTCACTCGCGCACACAATGTCCACTTCATCCGCGCGGATCGCGCTCACCTCGCAGCCGAAGGCGCGATCGCCCGCGATCGCCGGGCGCATCCGTCCCTCCGAAACCAGGGTGGCCGCGTGACGCCCGGATTTCGCCCGCACGATGCCGGATACGGTCACCTGCGGCCCGGGAGCGGCGAGAGAGAGCGCGATCATCAGACTCAGCATTTCGAATGGGGTCGAACCCGCAACAGCATATAAGAGCCGTTCCATTTGGCCTGCCAGGCCTCAAGGCCGCGACCGGCCTGGGCGAAATCGTGCGCCGGCCAAGGGCTCCTGCCCTCCCCACAACGGAGGGCCTCGGCTCGCGAGTGGCCGGGCGAGTAATCTCGCCTTGCTTATGGATGTGGTGGCGATCAGCCAGGAACTGACGGCCGGAATGGTCCTGGACGCCTACCCGCGTGGCCTGTTCCCGATGGCCTTCGTCGAAGGAGGCCTCGTCACCTGGCACCGGCCAAGGGTACGCGCCATCATCCCCCTTGATACCCCTCACGTGCCCCGTCGACTCTCCCGGACCCTCGCCCAGGGGAAATTCGAGGTGACCCTGGATGTCGCCTTTCGCGAAGTCATGGCGGGCTGCGCCGCCGATCGACCGGTGTGGATCAGCGAGGACTTTCACCGCGTGTACGGGGAACTCCACGATCGCGGGTACGCTCATTCGGTCGAGGTGTGGTCGAAGGGGCGGAGCGAACTTGCGGGGGGCCTATACGGCCTCGCCCTGGGCGGCGCCTTCTTCGCCGAGTCCAAGTTCCATCGCGCGCGCGACGCTTCCAAGGTGGCGGTGGTCTCGCTGATCCACCGCCTGACCGCGCGGGGGTTCAGCCTGCTCGAAGTCCAGTACCTGACCGAACACCTAAGGCAGTTCGGAACCATCGAGATCTCGCATCGCGATTACCTGAGCCGGCTACGCAGAGCGCTGGCCCAGGAGGTGAGCTTCGCCCCCCCGGACGAGCACCCCCGCCCGACCCTCGCCTAGCCGCCCATGGTGAGACTCTGCCCCGGACTCCCAGGCTCGGAATCAATCAAGGATCGCGGCCAGGTCCGGCGGGTCGCGGTTTCGGTGCCCGACTTCTCCTGCCCGGTTAAAGTGAGAGCCGGTGGCGTCGAGGGTTCAGAGATGACGAGACAGGCCTCGTGAGTCTCGACCTCCTGCACGAGCACCGCCGGGTCTTCGCCGAGAAGGCGGTGCTGGCCAGGGTGTACGGGGTGTGGTTCGACCGCCTGTTACTCGGCCTCCCCCGGGGCGCCCTGGTGCTGGAAGCGGGCGCCGGTCCGGGACTCTTCGCGCCGCACGCGCGCGTGGCGCGCCCCGACCTGCGGTGGATCGCGCTCGACCTGATCGAGGCCACCTGGAACGATGTCGTGGCCGACGCGCAGGTGTTGCCTTTCAGGAACGGGTGCTTCGACGCGGTGGTGGGGGTGGATTTCATCCACCACCTCGCCACCCCGATCGCCTTCTTCCGTGAGGTCGCGCGAGTGCTGAAACCGGGGGCAGAGGTGCGGGTGGTCGAGCCGTGGGTGTCGCCCTTTTCGTTTCC
>JAQBHL010000312.1:0-5592 GCA_032127745.1 Acidobacteriota bacterium | reverse complement strand
GAGCCGCGTGAATTGAACGAGCCCCACTCGACCGACATCGACTCACAGGGCCGGCGGAGGAGGTCGATGGGCGCGCCGCCTACGCCTGGCGGCGCGCCGGTCTCCCGTCCTGGCTAGCGAAGAGGCTTGGACATGCTCAGTGACGGCACCTCGGCCTTCGCGGTGTGATGCAGGCTTCCGATGCCATCAATGGTGGCCACGATCTTGTCGCCATCCTTGAGGAAGATCTGCTCCGTGCGGACGGTGCGCGACATGCCGGTGCCGGCCGGGCTTCCCGCGGAGATCACGTCGCCGGGAAACAGAGTCATGATCGAAGAGCCGAACTCGATGAGCTCGGAGATGTTGTGGATCATGTCGGTCGAGCGTGCGTCCTGCATCGGGTTGCCGTTGACGGTCAGGAGCTGGCGGACGTCCTGCGGGTCGCCGTAGAACTCTTTCGGAACGATCCAGGGGCCCATGGGTGAGAAGGTGTCGTGGCCCTTGCCGACAAACCAGTCGGTGCCAAAGCGGGGCGGCCCGGTCTCACCCGGGCGGGTGCCGCGATCGGACATGTCGAGCGAAATGGTGTAGCCAAAGATGTAGTTCTTGGCCTCGGCCATCGGGACGTTCTTGGCCGCCTTGCCGATCACCACCCCAATTTCGGTTTCCCAGTCGATCCGGTCACGGCCGGCGGGAAGGATGAAGTCGTCGCCCTGGCCGATGATGGCTCCCACCGTCGGCTTGAGGAAGAGATAGGGCGTGCCCCGGTTCTTCCGCAGATCCGCCTCGATCTTCTTCGCCTCCTCCGGGCTGCTCGACTCACCGGCGTGGGCGTAGTAATTGGCAGCGGCGTTCAGGATCTTTGAGGGATAGAGGATGGGCGCCAGCGTTCGCACTTTCCCCACATCGTGGACCCACGAGGCCCGTCCTTCTCCCGTGAGCAGGTTCCCCTTCACCGCCCAGTTCACGATGTCGTAGAGGCGTCGCTGCACCCCGTACTCGTAGGCGGAAATAACGCCCAGCATGTCGGATGGGAGACTGACGGCGGGAGCGCTGGGATTACGCAGCAACTCAGCGTTGGCCGCGGCCGCATCGATGACCAGGCTGTCGCGCAGGACGATGCCGACGAAGGGCTCGCCGGTGGTCTGGAAAGTGCCGAGCTTGAAGGGCTCGGCTACGGCGGCCGGACCGACCTGCGCCTGGATCGGCGCCGCCCCCGACAGGGCGATGATGGCCATGACGGCCAGGAAAGACTTCGATTGGGACATTGAACCTCCGGTATTGCTTCTTTGGGTTGAACCTTGGACTACTCTTGGACTACTGATGTGGCCGGCCCCCACGGGGGACCGACGATCTTGCCCGGATCAGCATTCGCCTTCGGGCGGAACTTCGGAACGCGACCCTTTCCACCTTCGGTCAAGTCACAGGTTGCGTTCCTGGTTTGACCGGGATACTGCTGAACGCTGTCGGGCCGTCCGGGAAGGGCCCCGGACCACCGCTATGGTACAGGCAGTCGTCCCCGAGACGGAATCCTGACCGGCCGGCCGCGAAGGGATCGCGACGGTCCATCTCGTCGCCATCAAACAAAAAGCCCCCCGCCGCGCGGGGGGCCAGACGAACGAAGTACGGGGAGAATCGCTCCGCGCCTGAGGCCCGTGCCGCAGACGCGAAGCGCCTCGCGCTACCTGCCGGCCTTGTAGCGAAGCTCCTGACCGATGACCTTGGCGGGGTCAGCGCCGGCCTTGGGCTTGAACTTCTGGACGCGACCGTTGAAGACCTCGGCCACGTACAGGTTCTTGTCCTGGTCGATCGAGATCTGATGGGGACCGGCGAACTCGCCCCAACGCTCACCGGAGCCGCCCCAGCCGTACTTGTAGTTGCCGTTCAGGTCGTACTTCAGGATGCGCTGAGTGCCGCCGTCGGCAACCCACAGATCCTGGTCCTCGGTGATCAGGTGGTAGTACGGATAGGCGTAGGTGCCGAGGTTGATCATGTCGAGGTACTTGCCGTTTTCGTCGAAGACCTGGATACGGCCGTGGGCGCGATCCGCCACGAAGACCCGGCGATCCTTGCTGATCGCGATGGAGTGCACGGTGTTGAACTCGTTGGGTCCGGGGTTGTCGGGATCCGCAGGAGGTCCGCCCCACTCCAGGAGGAACTTGCCGGCCTTGTCGAACTTGGCCACGCGGGTTCCCCCGTAACCGTCACTGATGAAGAACGTTCCGTCAGGCAGCCAGGCGACATCGGTCGGGCGGTCGAACAGCTTGCCCGTATCGCGTCCCCGCTCGCCCTTGGTGCCAAGGGACATGACGAGCTTGCCGTCGTAGGTGAACTTGTAGATCATGTGCAGTTGATCGTCGATCACCCAGACATGCTTGTCCGGATCGTAGGGGCTCATCTTGATCTTGTGGGGTCCGCGGCCGCAGGGGGCTTCGAACATCTTGTCGAGGTCCGCCCAGTGCTGAACCTGGTTGCCCTCGGCGTCCACCACGAAAAGGACATGGTGCATGCGACGCTCCCATCCGCGCGCGGCCGTCGGCATGCAGGTGGCGCTCATTCGATCCGGATTGCCGGTCGATCGGCGGGGAGCGACGCGTTCCGAGTAGTTCGGATCTCCGCTCGGAAGACCGAGCATCCCGTAGGGAGTCCAGGGCTTGGCGCCCTTGGGCAGGGGCAGCTCGCCACGCATGGCAAACCAGATGCGGTCGGGGGACTCCGCGAAAACAGCTCCCTGCGAACCCCAGGTCCAACCCTCGTGCTTCAGCCCATCAGGGCCATCGGGGAGGGGCATCGGCCAGTTTCGATCTACTTCATAGGGGCCAAACGTCTCCTGGCCTCCCTTCGTCTGGGTAAACGCAGACGGCGACAGCAGCATCGCCGCGGAGGCGAAGGTGAGAGAACCAAGAGCTAGACGCCAACTTCGGGAAAGATTCATCGGCTACGACCTTTCTTGTACTGGACGGGTTTCAGATGGTTGGAACGATTCTCTGTTTCGGCGGTTCGAATACGAAAGTTTGTCGGTCAAAGACAGACTGCGTCCGCGCCAGGAGGGAGGGGGCAAGCCTCCCCCTCCTTTCGCGGACGCAGCGGTGAGGGGGTTTCGATCGGGGGACTAGCGGGCTCCTTTGAGCGTGACCTTCTGGACTCTCCAGTTGGTCATCTCGCCGACGAGCAACTCGTTCTCGTTCCGGCAATCGATCGAATTGGCCAGGCCGAACTCCTTGGACAGCTTGCCCGCAGAGCCGAACCTGCCCACCACCGTCCCGTCCAGCTTGACCTTGTAGATGGTGGCGTCGTCCATGCCGTCGGGATCCCCCGAATGGGAGACGTACAGATACTGGGTCGGTCCCGTGGTCATGCACATGGCGATGGGCGTGCCGATGCCGGCAAACTGGGACTTGTAGTTCCCTTCGCTGTCGAACACCTGGATGCGCTTGTTGCCCATGTCCGCGGCATACACGTTCCCCTGGGCGTCAATCGCGACCGCCTTCACGCCATTGAACTGCCCGTTGCCGTTGCCGGTGTGGCCCCAGTGCTTGACGAAGCGGCCTTCCTTGTCGAGCTTCAGCACGCGATTGTTGTTGCCGCCGGTGCCGTCCGCGATGTAGATATTGCCGTCCTTGTCCCAGGCCACGTCCGAAGGACTGCTGAGACCGGAGCCCGGCACTCCCGACCCGGGGGGTTCAGGAGCGCGCCCCCTGCCGCCCCCTCCGCCACCCTCTCGGGGGCGGACGCTGATGGCCTCGGGCTTTCGACCGAGCACGAGGGCGATGTTGCCCGCAGGGTCGAACTTGACCACCTGATTGGCGGCCTCGTCGACCGTCCAGACGTTGTCCCACGGATCGACCCGCAGGCCGATGGCGGCGTTGAAGCCATAGGACTGCTGCCCGAGCTCACGGACGAACTTGCCCGTCTTGTCGAACTCGAAGAGCCTGGAGCCATTGCGGAGGAAGGTCCGGTTGTCGCCCAGGGTCGCGTAGGGGTGTCCGGTGCGCGTGTAGACGAAGATGTTGCCCTTCGAGTTCTGCCCGACCCCTCCGATTTCCCCGACGTAAAGGTCGATTCCGGTCTTGAGCGGATCGGTGGCGTCGAACGGGAGCTCAGGCACGCCCGTCTGCGCTCCCACGGAGGCGCCGACGGAGAGGACGGCCACGGCCACGAAGGCTTTGAATATTTGGTTCATGGCTTTCTCCTAGTTCCCGGCCTGGGCGGGCATGGGCTTCAGCACGATCTTCTGCGCGCGCCAGTTGTTGATTTCGGCGGTATAGAGGGTGTTGGGATCGCGGCAGTCGATGCCGTGAACGGTCGCGAATTCCCCGGGGGCTTTGCCCGCCTTTCCGAACTTGCCGACGATGGTGCCGTCGAGCTCCATCTTGTAGATCTCGCCGGTGTACGCCATGGGCTCGGCAGGCGCGCTGTCCGACCAGGAGTTGGACGAGTAGAGGTACTGCTTGCTGGAGTTCTTGACCGGGCCGCCGGAAACGCACACCGTCCACGGATTCCCGACATTGGGGTACTCCGCTTTCCAGTTCAGATCGTTGTCGAGCACGACCACGCGGCCGTTGCCGCGGTCGGCCACATAGACGTTGCCCTGCCAGTCCATGGCCATGCCGTGCGGGGTGTTGAACTGGAGATGCCCGTTCCCCCTCGTCCCCACCGACTTGAGGTACCGGCCGTTCTTGTCGAACTTCACCACCCGGCCGTCGAAGTAGCCATCGGACACGAAGATGTTGCCCTGCTGATCCCAGCCGATATCGGTCTGCCGCCCGAACTGATTCCGTCGGTTCAGTCCGTGAAAGGCGCCGGAGCCGGGCATGTTGATGAGCTGGGCCACGGGGTTCTCGCGACGTCCGATCACCATCAGCACCTTGCCCTCGGGACTGAACTTGACGACCATGTCCGTGCCCTCATCGACGGCCCAGACGTTGTCGTCGCGGTCCACCCGCACCGCGTGAGCGAAGGCAAAGCCGTAGATGCCCTTGCCGAACTCGCGCGTGAACACGCCCTGGGGCGAATACTCGAAGAGCCGGGTCTCGTTGGCGCGATGGAAGATGTACACATTCCCCTTGGAGTTCGTGGCAATGCCCATGGCCTCGCCGAGGTAGATCCCCGGCGAGTCCTTGAAGAAGGGCACCGCCTCGTGAGGAATGGTGGGGACGTTGGTCGCGGTGGCCCGGCCGCTCTGGGCCAAAACCGGCGACCAGAATTGTGGAGAACTCACCAACAGCGCGCCTATCAGCGCGGCAAAGGTGAGCGAGGACACAAAGTTTCGCTTCATATTGTAGACAGCCTCTCCGGGAACATTGCCCAGTTGGTTGAGTGGAACGCTGGGAGAATGTACTCGCATCCCGGGGACAGTTCAAGGGCGCGTGAATTTTTCGCGTGCCGTCAAAGCGGGCGAACGATGGGGCCTGCCAAGAAACAACCCAAAAAACACCCCATATCGGGCACTTTTAGATCCGCCTGGACCCCGGCTTCCGCCGGGGTGACGGTGGTGGGGTTTCTCCCCAAAGTCACGGACGAAGTCCGTAAATTCGCTGCCAAGAAACAACCCAAAAAACACCCCATATCGGGCACTTTTAGATCCGCCTGGACCCCGGCTTCCGCCGGGGT